>CAYMSY010000358.1:0-573 GCA_964393195.1 uncultured Alcaligenaceae bacterium
GGTCTTCACGTGCGGCCGCAGCGCCACGCCAAGCGCATTCATGCGCTGCTGCATGATGTCGATATTGCGCTCCATGCGGGCGACGTCGACAAGCGCTGCAGGCGTGGACAAGGTTGCAATGGACATAGCGAGGTTTGACAACGAAGGGTGAACGCAAGAACCTGACAGACAAGAGAATAGCGACATCGCGTCCGGGGACACGTCGTTCGTTCTAAAGCGACGGTTTGAAGATCATCGATGCGCGAAGTGAAGAACGACGATGCCATCGCGGCAACGCATCCAGGCGCGGCAACGCCCCACCTCGGTCCGCCTCTTTCTGCAGCTTGTCGAACTGCGCCACCACAAAATCCACGAAAACGCGCAGACGCGGAATGCGGCGATGGTTTTGCCGATAAAGCAGGGTGATTGGCGGGTTGTCGAGCATCTGCCAGTCGGTGAGGACTGGCAACAGGCGGCCCTCCCGCAGATGCTCCAGCGCCGTTAGATCGGCCAGGCGCATCACACCGCCGCCAGCGAGTACAACGTCGAGCAGCGCTTCGCGATCGTTGCCGGCGGCACAGCGAACGCGATCAC
>CAYMSY010000358.1:583-3588 GCA_964393195.1 uncultured Alcaligenaceae bacterium
GGACGTCGTCCGGGTTGCGAAACGGAAAACAAATGTGCTGGCTCAGCTCGCCCGGCCTGCCAGGGATACCGTACTGCGCCCAGTAAGAAGGGGCGGCGCAGACGATGCTTCTCAGAACCGACAGCCGGCGCGACGCGAGGTCGTGTGGCGGTGGCCAGCCAATCAGAACAAAGACTTCGACGCTTCTGGCCGCAGGCTCGTTCAGTCGGCTGACATCGCGCAGGTCGACCTCGACGTCCGGATAGCGTGCGTGAAATTCAGCGAGGCCCGGCACGATGCAATGGCGCGCGACCTGGGTGGATGCACCGACTACCACGGTGCCGCGCGGTTTGTCTCGGGCCGAGCCCACCACTTCGCTGGCGGTGGCAATCTGCTCTACGGCGGGTTGGCATGCCAGCAGATAGGCGTCTCCATCGGCAGTGAGCTGAAGACCGCGCGATGTTCGGTCAAAGAGCACGACCCCCAAATCATTCTCAAGCGCCGCAACCAGCTTCGCGACAGCAGCAAGGCTGACACCGAGGTTGCGCGCGGCCGCTGAGAGACTGCCCGCCTCGGCCGACGCAATGAAATATTGCAGAGCACGCAGTTTGTCCATGAGCCTCCGGGTGTCATCAGTGACGTTCCGCCTCAACCGTTGGTTGAGGCGGCATGGTGTCAGGGTGGTATTCCCCCGCGCATTTGCGAATCCTAAACTACCCCTCATCGTTCACCAAGGAATGCAAATGAAGTCACTGCACACAACCCTGCTGTCACTCGCCGCCGCGGGCGTCATATTGGCGTCGCCCACTGCGGACGCGCAATCGTCCAACACCGTCATGCGCTTGGTTGTCCCGCTGGCGGCGGGCGGGCCGACGGATCAGGCTGCCCGGCTGCTAGCCCGGTCCATGTCGAAAACGCTCGGGCAGGAGATCATCGTCGAGAACAAAGCCGGCGCTTCCGGCGCGATTGGCGCGCAGGCGCTCGCGTCGGCGCCTGCAGATGGAAATACGCTGCTTTTTGCGCCGAGTTCAATGACCGGTTTACCGGTCCTGCTCAAGGCTGCTCCATTTGCTTCGATGACTGATTTCACTGCGATCGGTGCCGTTGGCGGCAACCAGCTCTGCCTGTTCGTGACCCCGGGACTTCCGGCCCGGACCACCCAGGAATTCCTTGCGCACCTGCGCGCCAACCCGGACAAGCTCAGCTATGGCGCGAGCTCGCCGCTCGAGTATCTGGTCATGGCTCAGTTGATGAACGCCACCGGCACCCGCATGACGCGTATCCCCTATCGCGGCAGCGCCCAGCTGATGCCCGACTTGCTGGAAGGTCGGGTACATGCCGCGTTTATCCCGCCCGGAATTGGGGGACAGCATGCGAAGAGCGGGAAGCTTCGGTTGCTGGCGTGCAGTGTCGAGAGGCGGATGCCGGCGCTGCCTGACACGCCAACGTTGCGCGAAGCGGGCATTCAGGGTATCGACTGGCGCGCCTACCACTTGGTGCTGGCGCCGACGAAGACGGCCCCGGAGGTTGCGGCGCGACTCACGGAGGCTGTCAGGCGGGCGGCCACTGAGCCTGACGTACGAAGCGAATTTGAGCGGTTGATGATTCCGGTTGACGTGCTGACCCCGCAGCAGACCGTGGAGCTCATGCGCGAGAGCGAGCGCATCTGGGCAACGTTTGTCCGCGAGACCGGCCTCACACCGGAATGATCATGAACGCCGGTCCTTCCTGTGTCGCCGGTGATGATGACGAACTGCTGGCGATGATTTACGGCGGCTGGGTATCGCAGGCGCTGTGCGCCGCGGTAACGCTCAAGCTCCCGGACTATCTCGCCGCGGGTGCACGCACAGCGGCGGCGCTCGCAGCGGCGGCCCGCTGCAACGCCGACGCTGTGTCGCGACTGCTCCGTGGCCTGGCCAGCCTGAACATCGTGCGCGACGGCGGTGACGGCACGTTTGAACTGACGGCCATCGGCCAGCGACTTCGCAGCGACACGGCCAACAGCCTGAGCGGGCAGGCGAAATGGTTTGGCCGCTACTGCTGGCCGCTATGGGGCGAACTGACGGAGAGCGTACAAACGGGGGTCAGCGCCCGAGTTCGCGCTAGCGGTCGGGGCGGCTACGCGCATCTGCTGACAGACCCCGGAGCCGCCGAGGTTTTCAATCGGGCCATGCAGGATTTAACGCGTATTGTGGCAAGCTCTGTTGTAGCGAAGTACGATTTCAGCAACGTCGGGCACATCGTAGACGTGGGCGGGGGTCACGGGGAATTGTTGATCGCAATCCTCGTCAGGTGGCCGAAGGCGACGGGGCAATTGATCGAGCTTGCGCACGCCCTGTCCGGGGCGCAGCGATGCGTGATCGAGGCCGGTATCAGCGATCGGGTGAACGTGGATGAGGGTGATTTCTTCACCGAATTGCCATCGGGCGGCGATGCCTACCTCCTGAAGGCCGTTCTCCACAATTGGGACGACGCAAACTGCGCACGCATACTGGCCACGCTCAGCTGCGCGATGTCAGCGCATTCGCGGCTGCTCGTTATCGAGCGTGTGCTGCCGGATCGCGTGCAGCCGACGACGCAGCATCAGGCAGTTGCGCGCTCTGACCTCAACATGCTGGTTGGCGTAGGCGGGCGAGAGCGCACGAAGGCAGAGTTTTCCTCGCTGCTGCAAGCCGCAGGTTTTGGCGCGCTGAGCTTCACGCCCCTGGCGGGTGCGTTCAATCTGATTGATGCAAGGCGCTGAGTAGAGGAACGGCATGCGACTGGCGATCAGGCGGTGCCCCTGTTCGTCGTGCATGCGCCCGCCGTGCTATCGTCCGTTTTCCGAAAAACGCACCGTCCGCCGTCAGTCGCTTTGAGGCTGGATGCAAGCGGACACAAGGAGAGCCCCATGCCCGGATTGCTGCCCGCCGTTGACCCTGAGGGTCTGCTTGAATTTTCGGTCGTCTACACCGACCGCGCGCTCAATCACATGTCGAAGCGCTTTCAGGGCGTCATGCGCGAAATTTCGCGCGTGCTGAAAACCG
>CAYMSY010000359.1:0-3581 GCA_964393195.1 uncultured Alcaligenaceae bacterium
GTTCTACGACCCGCTGTCGACGTGGATCACGATGGCCCACGACAACGGGCTTGAGCCTCATGCCTGGTTCAATCCCTATCGCGCCCGGCATACGTCCGCTTTGTCGACGTCATCGACAACACACGTCAGCAAGACGCATCCACATGTGGTCAGGGATTACGGCGATCAGCAATGGATGGAACCCGGTGAGCCGGACGCGACAAAGCACACGCTGGCCGTCATTCGCGATGTCGTGCGTCGCTATGACGTTGACGCCGTTCACATTGACGACTACTTCTATCCGTATCCGGTCAAACTGGACGCTGCTACGACTGCGGGCACACTTTCGACGGGGTTGGCGACCGAGTTGACACAGACCGAAGTTGATTTTCCGGATGACGAGTCCTGGCGCAGGTATCTGCGGACTGGTGGGCACCTGTCGCGAGCCGACTGGCGGCGCGACAACGTCAATCGCCTGGTTGCGGCCATTTATCGCACTGTCCATGAAGAAAAGCCCTGGGTGAAATTTGGCCTCAGTCCGTTCGGCCTCGGCAAGCCGGAAATGCGACCGGCCGGCATCGAAGGCTTCAGCCAATACGACAAGCTGTATGCCGATGTTGAGCTTTGGCTGCGCGAAGGCTGGCTCGACTACCTGGCGCCGCAGCTTTACTGGCCAGTGGAGCAGACAGCACAGGCGTTTCCGGTCTTGCTGCGCTACTGGACATCAATTAACCCGCATGCCCGCCATGTCTGGCCCGGACTGTTTACGAGCCGCATCAATGACACGGATGTGTCATGGCAACCTGACGAAATTGTGCGGCAGGTGAACGAGACGAGGGTGGTCGCGGGTGCGACCGGACAAATTCATTTCAGCGCCGTCGCGTTGGTACAGAACCGGAAAGGCATTGCCGATATGCTGTTGACGGGTCCTTATGCGTCGGAGGCGCTTGTTCCCGAAACACCCTGGCTGCGGGATTCGCGCGCTGCAAAACTGGCGGCTCCTGTGCTGAAAACGACAGCTGTTCCGCCAAAAGACGGGGATGCAAGCACTTCTGTAGTTGTTCTGGTTGACATGCCGGAACGTGGTGAGGTCCGCCGTTTTGCTATCTGGGCCCGGTATGGCAATTCGTGGCAGTTTTCCGTACAACCTGCAGCTACCCGTCAAGTCACCTTGCCGGTGCGTCGTGCCGAGGGGTTGCTCAAGCGCATTTCTGTGGCAGCCGTTGATCGCTACGGCGGTATCGGTTCAATCGCAACGACTGCAATGGTCGCGACAACGATGCCGGACTAGACGATGACCAGTGACTACTCTGTCGGGAAGGCTGCATCACTTGGACTGGGTATCGATGCCGGCGGTACGCAAACGCGTTGGGCACTCGCCGATTCTGCAGGCGAGATCATCGGGTCGGGCGTGGGTCCTGCGTTCAGCGGCATGCAGATGCATTCGGCAGCAGGGCAACGCGAGGTCGCCTTGGCGCTCGAAACCATTTCACAAATGGTCGCTGCACACGCCAGCGGGCGGGTGGTTGGCGCGGTCCGCGCCGGAGTGACGGGGATCGGTGCCGGTAATCTCGAACTGCAAGCGATGATCGGGGCGAGGTTCGGTTTGACTGGGGATCGGGTTGCGCTTTGCAGCGACATCGAAATCGCCTGGTACGCCGCGTTTGGCGAGCGGCGTGGCTATCTGGTTTACGCCGGTACCGGGTCCATTGCCGCATTTGTTGATGAATCGGGCGTACTACACCGCGCCGGCGGTCGTGGTGTCGCGCTCGACGATGCCGGTGGCGGTTACTGGATTGCACGTGAAGCCTTGCGTCGAATATGGCGACGCGAGGACGAACGCCCCGGCGCGTGGCGACATTCATTGATGGCGGTCGAGCTCTTCGCCCGAGTCGGTGGCGATTCGTCCGTCTTTTCCGCGAGGTACCTGATGGAGCAGAGCCGCGGTGAAATCGGTTCGCTGGCGGTAGTGGTTGGAGCGAGTGCGGACACCGACCCGCTGGCGCGGCAAATATTGGACGATGCCGGCCGGGAGCTGGCGCGATTGGCCAATGCGATGACGCTACGATACGGGAAACGGGCGGTGGTACTCACTGGCCGTTGTGCGGCGCTTCATCCCTGCATTGAGCAACAGATGCGGCTTGCGTTGTTGCCCGGAATCGACATGGAGATGCGGACGATAGATGCTCACGTCCCGGCGGCACGGCAGGCTGCGCAGCAGTTGCCATGACACCCGACAGAAAATAACAAGACCGAAAGCAAGGTTCACGAAACATGAAGTGGAATCATTCATTGTTCAGCGTTGTCGCAGCGCTCGCCAGCATCGCGTTGTCCGGCTGTGCGTCTGGCCCGGCGATCGATACGAGCCATACCTCCATTGGTCAGGACAGCCGTGTCCAGTTCCTGATCCTGCATTTCACGGCTGAAGACTTTCCGCGCTCGCTGCGCATCCTGACCAGGGGGCCCGTCAGCAGCCACTACCTTGTCAGTGAACGGGAGGGTGATACGCCGCCGCGGATTTATCAACTCGTTGACGAGAGCAAGCGCGCCTATCACGCGGGCGTGAGCTCGTGGAAGGGGGCAACCGCGCTCAACGCGAGCTCGATCGGCATCGAGATTGTGAATCTCGGTCCGCGCAAGGGCCCGAACGGGCTGGAGTTTCAGGACTTCGACCCGGAGCAGATAACGCTTGTCATCGAATTGGTCAGGAAGATCGTGAAGGAGCATGCGATCAAGCCGGAACGCATTCTCGGTCACAGCGATATTGCGCCGACACGCAAGAACGATCCGGGACCGAAGTTTCCGTGGAAGCGGTTCGCCGACGCTGGCCTTATTCCGTGGCCGGATGCCTCGCTGGTGCAGTCAAAGCTTGCAGCGTACGAACGCGACCTGCCGCCGGTGCGCTGGTTTCAGGACAAACTCGCACAACATGGTTTTGCCGTTCCGCTGTCGGGCGAGATCGACAAGGCAACGCGGGATGTGATTGCCGCGTTTCAGATGAAATACCGTCCGGCGCGTTATGACGGCACGCCGGACGCCGAGACGGCAGCGATTCTGGACACACTGTTGACGCAGCCGACGGCCAGCAAATAGCGGAATGAAGTCATATGTTGCGGGATTGCGTCTTGTGTTGGGCCGGAAGTATTTCGTTTCAGCGTTCGCCGCTGTTGTGTCCATCGCGGCAATGATGCCGCTCGGTTCGCTGACGTCGGCGCAGACGACGGATGCAGGACGAATGCGGCTGCTCGACGGCGATTTGCGTGCCGTCGTCGACGATGCAGCGCATCCGCTGGCGAGCCTTTCCGTGCTCGCAATTCGTGATGGCAAGCCGGTCTACCAGCGACAGTTCGGATTCAGGCGCATTGACTCATCCAACGCCAGCGGTAATCGCGCGACGGATGCCAATACGATGTATCGCATCGCGTCCATTTCAAAACTGATCACCGCGCTTGGCGTGATGCGGCTCGTTGAAGACGGGGCGCTCAAGCTCGACGCGGATGTCAGCGACTATCTGGGTTATCCATTGCGCAATCCGCATTTCCCACGTGTGCCGATCACGCTGCGCATGTTGCTGACGCATCGGGCATCAATCACCGATGAGG
>CAYMSY010000360.1:0-3571 GCA_964393195.1 uncultured Alcaligenaceae bacterium
TCGCCGCCCGCCGTCACCGCCGACCGTATTCGCGTCGCCGAGGAGACCGGCGCGCGAGCCGTGCAGATGGCGCATGAGCGGCTCACCATTGACAAAATTCTCACGCCGGACGCGTTCGAGAACGCCATGCGTGTGCTGCTCGCCATCGGGGGCTCCACCAACGGCATCGTTCATCTCGCCGCAATTGCCGGTCGCGTCGGCCTCGACATTGACTTGCGCGCGCTTGACCGCATGGGCCGCGAAACCCCGGTGCTGCTGGACTTGAAGCCATCGGGTCAGCATTACATGGAAGATTTCCATCACGCGGGCGGCATGGCCACGTTGCTGCGCGAACTCAAGCCGTTGCTCAAACTTGACGCGATGACTGTCACTGGACGGACATTGGGCGAGGAGATCGACGCGGCGGGCGCTGGCTTCAAACAAGACGTAGTGCGTCCGTTTAACGACCCGATTTATCCGCAAGGCGGCATCGCCGTGCTGTACGGCAATCTCGCCCCCGGCGGCGCGATCATCAAGCAGTCCGCCGCCGACAAAAAGCTCATGGAACATGAAGGCCGCGCGGTCGTTTTCGAAAGTGCAGCCGACCTCGCGGCGCGCATTGACACGCCCGATCTCGACGTAAACGCTGACGACATTCTGGTGCTAAAAAACATTGGCCCGAAAGGCGCACCGGGCATGCCCGAAGCAGGTTACCTTCCAATCCCGATGAAACTCGCGCGTGCGGGCGTGAAAGACATGGTGCGCATTTCCGACGGTCGCATGAGCGGCACGGGTTATGGCACCATCGTGCTGCACGTCACGCCAGAAGCCGCAGTGGGCGGGCCGTTTGCGCAGGTACGCACGGGGGACCGCATTCGCCTGAGCGTGAAGAATCGTGAGATCAGTCTGCTGGTATCGGACGAAGAACTGGCGCAGCGTTCACGTGACAACCCGGTCATCGAACCGACGGCCAAGCGCGGTTATCTCAAACTGTTTTTGCAAACTGTTACGCAGGCCGATCAGGGCGTTGATTTTGATTTCTTGCGAGCCTCCGACAACAAGGGCAAAACGCCGGAGTAGCGCTCGTTAACGACCGCCGGTAACGTCGACGACGGAACCGGTCGTGTAACTCGACGCATCCGACAGCAGCCACACAACAGCCTCCGCGACCTCATGCGCGGAGCCTGCGCGCTGCATCGGTACCAGTGGTGACATTTGCGCCACACGGTCAGGAATGCCGCCGCTGGCGTGAATCTCCGTATCGATGATGCCGGGGCGAACGGCATTGACGCGAACGCCCTCGGTGGCCACTTCTTTGGCGAGTCCCATCGTGAACGTATCGATCGCACCCTTGGCCGATGCGTAGTCCACATACTGTCCGGGCGAGCCAATACGCGCAGCGGCGCTCGACAGATTGACGATGCAGCCGCCCTGTCCGCCATGCCGCGTACTCATGCGCAGCACGGCCTCGCGTGCGCAAATGAAACTGCCGAGCACGTTGATATCGAACATGCGCCGCAAACGCGCGACGCTCATGGCATCCAGCCGGGACGGCATGTCCACCACGCCCGCGTTGTTGACCAGCGCCGTCAATCGGCCAAGCTCGGCGTCAACGCGGGCGAACATCGCGAGCACCGCAGCCTCATCCGATACATCGGCCTGCACGCATATGGCCCTGCCGCCTCCGTCGCGGATTTGCGTGACCACGGCATCAGCAGCGGCCTGATTGCCATTGAAATTGATTGCGACCGCGTAGTCCTGTTTCGCCGCGAGCAACGCGACCGCAGCGCCGATGCCACGACTGCCTCCAGTAACCAATAGCACTTTACTCATACGGATTCAGGCGGCAATTGCGGTCGGTTTGGTGCTGCGCTATTTCTTGGCTGCGGCGACCTCTGCCGCCAGCTCGGCGCCGGTTTTGTAGTGCGGCACCCGGGCAATGGTGGTGCGCTTGGTGCGTTGGACGAACGCGTTGCTGCCCGCGACTTCCTCCGCCCAATACTTGTCGGCTAGCGCACGGTTTTTCGGTACGTCAAGCAGGAAGGCATCACGCGAACCGGCGCCGCCAAAGATGTAGAGCTTGCCGTCAATCATGCGCCAGGTGTCGGCGTCACCGCCCCACGGAATGCCGTAGACGATGCCGTTGGCGCAGTAGCCACCGTATTGCGGCAGATACTTCGTCGGTTCCTTGTCGAATAGCGCCTTGTTCTCGGCGGACGAAAAGTAGAAGGTCACGTTCTCGTACGTGCTCTTGATCGACGGGTTACCCATCGCCTCCTTGTTTTGCGTGAAATAGGACACGACGTCCGCGCCCTTGAGGATCACGCGGTCGTTACCGTCCATTGATGCGGCGTTGACCGGCGAAAGCTTGCCGCCGGGGCTTTGGGTGACCAGCGGAGCGCATGCGGAGAGGCTCAACGCCACGACCGCCAACCAACTCACCATGAAACGATTCATCACGCTCTCCTGTCCAAAAGGACATTCTACGAACCGGAACGGCAAGTGATCTACTTGACTGAAGCATGATCGCCACGCTTGAGCTGCAACAAAACTTTACATGTTGCGGCGCACCAAACCGTGAAAGCAAGCCTAAAATTCATGCCAACGTAATAATTTGTGTCCGCTCGGAGTTTTGAGTGCTGGTTTCAGTCGTCGTATGCAGCAAAGACCGCCCGCTTTTGCGGGAAACGCTGGAATCATTGTGTCGACAGCACCATGAGCCGCTCGAAATTATCGTGGTCGACGCGACCGGCGGTTCGCATGCGCCGCTCCCGGATTTGCCGTGGACGTCCGGATTGGCGCCGCGTCTGATACATGATGAACAAATCCGGTCGTGGGCTGCCGCAGCTGACGCAGGCTTGAGCGCCGCGAACGGAGACTGGTGCTGCCTGCTCGAGGACGGCGACAGTTACGATCCAGAGTTCGTGTCGTCAATGCTTGCGCATGCACAAGGGCATTCGCAGGCGCTACTGGTCTACGGTTACGCCCGCCTCAGTGGCGACGGCGATGTAGCGCACCAATCCTACGGATTTCCGTTCAACCGGGCACTGCTTTACAGCAAATCGCTGTTTTGTTTGCCCGCTGCGCTGATACATCGACGCGCAATAGGCCTGGGCTGTCGTCCCGATGCGTCGCTCGGAATCTATGCGCAGCGCGACTTTGTCGTGCAGATTGCGCAGCACTCGGAGCTTTGCCAGGTACCAATCACCGCCGTTCATTGCAGTGCCGATGTCACGGCGAGCGAGCTGCAACGGCAAACCAGCAACATATCGGAAAGCCGAATGCACGCCAAATGGGCGGGGCCAGCGATTTATCATGCCTACCGGGCGGCGGGTGACTGCCAGCGCGCTGTGGCTGCTTATTTCCGGGGCGACAAGGACGGGGCGAGCAGGGCATTTGCCGCAGTTCTGGTGTCTTATCCGGACGATCCCAATGCACTGCACGGCCTCGGGCGCATCGTGTTCGAGCAAGGGGATCTTGAGGCTGCATCGCAATTGGTACGCCGCGCCATCGAAGTGGCCCCAGGGGCTGCCGAGTATCACTGGACACTGGCCAACATATTGCATGCTTGCGGAAGATTGCCCGAGGCGCG
>CAYMSY010000361.1:0-3558 GCA_964393195.1 uncultured Alcaligenaceae bacterium
GCCGTGGTCACCGCCGCCAAATTTGACGGCGTGACGGCGGGCTTGCGCGTGAACGCCAGCGTGCATGCGCCGCTGCTCTGCGTGGTCAACGTGTTTGACGTGGCGTCGGGAAACCTGAGTCTGCCGGGAAGCGTGAATCAGTAACGGGTAACCGGTGAGGGCGGCGCTTTGCGGCGTCGCTCGCATGCCTGCATCAACAGCGAACGGTCAGATGCGGCCCTGGGGCAGCATGTAATTGGCCTCGGACACGAGGTCAACGCCGCAGGCCAGGCCTTCCACCCAATCGATGAACTGTTTGCCAATCGGCTTGCCGTGGAAAAACGGGCCGTGCTGCGGGACGATGGTGTCGATGTCGAGCTGCCGCACCATGCGCGCCCACAGACGGCAGACCTTGTTCGACACCATGTAGCGGCGGTGAAACCCCTCCATCTGCGGGATGTGGCGCGCGAAGTCCTTGACCGGCTGTCCGCACACGGCGGGCGGCATCAACGAGGCACCGAGATCGCCCGAAAACAGGATCTTGCTGATCGGGTCGTAAAACTGGAAATTGCCTTCCGAGTGCAGGAAGTGCGCCGGAATGACATGCACGTGGCTTCGCCCCAGCGGCAACAAACCGCCCTCGTCCTTGATGCCGATGATGCGGCCTTCGGTGCGGGTCCCGGTGCAGAAATGCGGCACAAAGCGCGACCAGATGCTCGAAATCGCAAGCTGGCAATCGGTGCCGCCGAGCCAGCGCGCGAGCGAGGCAATGATGTCCGGGTCAGCGTGCGACGCCAGCACGTAGCGCAGCTTTTTCGGCGGGAAGTAGCGTGACATCGCCGTGTACAGGGCGTGGTAGGTCATGTTGCCACCCGGATCGATGAGGGCGGCGTCGCCGTTGTCGATGATCAGGAACTGATTGGCCTGCACGGCTTCCGATTGCCCCTCGCTTACAAGATCGGAAAAGGAAATGCAGATGTGTTTACCGTCGTTGTAAAGCTCGGTCGGCGCAAACATGGAAAGCTCGGTTTTAGGAAGTATCCTATTGTCCCTATCGCCAACATTGTTACGTTGACGTCGATCAAACTTAACCCAGCTTAAGAAAATTGCCGCCGGGAAAAGGGCGTTGGTCCGACCTGCTGCGGCGCGCAGGAGGCCCTGCTTTACGGAAACGCCGGTTAGCCGCTATAATTTACGGTTCTGCTCCACGGCACATACGATTCGTGCTCGGCAAGCGCCTTCACAAACAGGGCACAAGCCGTCAGCGAATCGCCAACAACAAACGCCGGGGGTCAGTTTGAGCGGCTCGGAAAGCAAATGCTTTCCAGGCCATCCACTGTCCATAGATCAAAAGGAAAATGACATGCGTCATTACGAGATCGTCTTTATCGTCCATCCGGACCAAAGCGAGCAAGTGCCTACGATGGTCGAGCGTTATCGCTCCCTCGTGACCGGCAAGGGCGGCAAGATGCACCGCCTCGAAGACTGGGGTCGCCGTCAACTGGCTTACCCGATCAACAAAATCTACAAAGCCCACTACGTTTGCATGAACGTCGAAATCGATCGCGACACGCTCGTGGAGATCGAAACCGCGTTCAAGTTCAACGATGCGGTGCTGCGTCACCTCACGGTGCAGAAGTCCGGCGCTGAAGTCGCTCCTTCGCCCATGATGACCGGCGAAAAAGCCAAAAACCTGAACGCACCGGAAGCCGCTGAAGCGGCTGCCGCATAAGGAGCAGACCATGGCATTCGGCAAACCCAAATTCGGACAACGCCCCAAGCGCGATCGTCAACCGAGCCTCTTCAAACGCAAGAAATTCTGCCGCTTCACCGCCGCAGGCGTGAAAGAGATCGATTACAAAGACATCGATACGCTCAAGGACTTCATCCAGGAAAACGGCAAGATCATGCCGGGCCGCGTCACCGGCACCAAAGCCCGTTACCAGCGCCAGCTCACGATCGCGATCAAGCGTGCACGCTTCCTGGCGCTCATGCCCTACTGCGATCTGCACGAGTAATCGAGGGGCGAAAGAAACATCATGCAAATCATCCTTCTTGAAAAAGTATTGAACGTCGGCCTGCTGGGCGACATCGTCAAGGTCAAAGACGGCTACGCCCGCAACTTCCTGATCCCGCAAGGCAAGGCCAAGCGCGCGACCGAGAAGAACATTGCGGATCTGGCGGCCCGCCGCGCTGATCTGGAAAAAGTAGCCGCAGAGAAACTGGCCGTGCAGACCGCACTCGGCGAGAAGCTCAACGGTGTTGAACTCAAAATGGCACAAAAAGCCGGTGTTGATGGTCGCCTGTTCGGCTCTGTCACCAACGTTGACATCGCCGAAGCGCTGCGCGCCCAGGGTTACGAAGTCACCAAGGCCATGGTGCTGATGCCGCTCGGTCCGATCAAGACGATCGGCGAAACCGCCATCAAGCTGCAACTGCACACCGATGTCACCAGCGAAATCAAGGTCGTTGTGATCGCGGAAAAAGAGTAAGCGTCAAAACCTGCTCTGCCAAACCCGCCTCGGGGCAACCCCGGCGGGTTTTTCTTTTGTATTTCCCCGAATGAATAGCGCATTTGTCATTACCTTTCTGCATGCCAATGGCTACCCGGCGGGCGTGTATCGCCAGTTTCTCAACGCGCTGAAGGCGCATGCCGATGTCTCGGCACCGGAGATACTGGAGACCGCGCCGGACTGTTCGCCACGCTTGCGCTGGCCGACGATGCTCGAACGCGCGCAGCAATCGATGCGCGGCGGTGGTCACGGCTCCGGCAGGCGTCACATCATGATTGGCCATTCGATGGGGGGCTACCTCGCACTGCAGGCGACGGCCAAACACGGAGAACTCATCACCGATGTGGTGCTGATTGATTCCCCCATTCCGACCGGATGGCGCTCGCAGTTGCTGAGTTTTTCCCAGGCGACGGGCCTCGCCTATCGGGCCGGGCCGGCACCGATCGCCGCACGCCGCCGCGACACCTGGCCATCGCGCGAGGCCGCTCGTGAATTCTTCGCCAACAAGGCCTTCGTGCAACGCTGGGCGCCCGGCGTGCTTGATGACTACATCGAACATGCAATCGTCGATGACGAGAACGGCGTCACCCTGCGCGTACCGCGTGACACTGAGCGGGACATTTATGCACACGTCGCACATCGTTCAGCATTTCACGCCCTGCGTTCGCTCCAGATGCGCGGCGTCAAGATCAGCTTTATCGCCGGCGAGCATTCAGAGGAGACGCGGATGGCGGGGGCGCAGGCCAACGCGCGACTGTTCGCGCCACATTTCCACGTCATGCCGTACGGCCATCTGATTCCGCTGGAAGCACCACAGGCTTGTGCGGACAAGGTGCTGAAGCTGCTCGCGAACGACTGATCGCGGAGAGAGAATGCCAACTGGCTAGTGCCGGGGAGTGCGATCCGGCTTGGCTGGTCGACAAAAGCGTCAGGACAGCGTTTCCTCGCTGTCCTTGGTAAGAATGAGCTTGTTCGCCTTGGTTACGCGCAGCACGTAAGTCGCGCCGGCGTGGGCAATCGCCAGTTCTTTTCGACCTGCGGTCAGTCGCTTGAGCGGTGTCGGCAC
>CAYMSY010000362.1:0-3556 GCA_964393195.1 uncultured Alcaligenaceae bacterium
TTGACAGGTCAAATTCGCCAAACGACGGCAGCGCCATGATGCGCTGGTACTGCACCGGCACCAGCATCGTATGCGTGGCACCGATGCGCTGTGCGATTTGCAGATACCCAAGCGCGTCGAACTTCGGCATCAGGTGAACCGAGCCGCCCCAGCCGAGTGTAGGGAAAAACGATACCAGCGTGGTGTTTGAATACAGCGGTGTAGCGAGCAGCGTGACCGTGTTCGGCCCGTAGTCGTACGCCGTTGCGCGCTGAATGTGCGCCCAGCGCATGGCATGCGATTGCACGATGCCTTTTGGCGTGCCCGTCGTACCCGATGAATAGATGATATTGAAGGGGTGCTGTGGGGGCACTTTAACTGACGCTGGTTTCGCGTGTTCATCAGCTAACCAATTGTCGAAGCCTCTGCCCGGCGCAAGCTCGTCCAGCGCAATGCGCTCCGGGAGTTTGCCGAGAGTCTGCGGTTCGGCATCGAGCAGTTGTCCAGCTTCAGCGTCCGTGAACAGGTACTTCGCATCGGCATCGCCCAGCATCGAGAGCAAACTGATCGCTGTCGACGAGGGCGCTAGCGGTGCTACGACGACGCCAGCGCGCAATGCGCCAAGGAACACCGTGGCGTAGCGTACCGAGGCGGCGGCGCAAAGCGAAATCACATCACCGGTTTGCAAACCGTCGCGCTGCAATGACGCAGCGACATGATCCATCAGTGCGTCGAGTTCGGCGTAGCTGACGGCCTGCTTGCCGTCGCTCAGCGCAGGTGCTTCCGGCGAACGCTGCGCATGCTCGCGGATCAGGTCGGACAGGCTGACAAACGGGGGAAGGGCCAGCGGTGCAGCGCCGTTGGTGGCGGTCATCAGGGCGCCTTCCACCGCGTATTCGGCACCAGCGGATACCAGCCCGGTCGCGAGGGATCACGGTCATAGGTGTAGCCACCCATTTGCTTGAACAGCTCGTGATACTCGGCGAGTTTGTTACGGTCCAGCGTGACGCCGAGACCGGGGCCAGTGGGCACTTTGATTGCGCCGTCTACATACTTCATCTTGCCGCCAACGATGATGTCATCAACGAGGTGGTGGTAGTGCGCATCAGCCGCGTACCCCAGGTTCGGTACGACCGCGCCCATATGCAGCATGGTGGCGAGCTGGATGCCGAGTTCGCCCGATGAATGCACGGCAACGCCAAGACCAAAGGTATCGCAGATCGCGGCGGCCTTGATGCAGGGCCGGATGCCGCCCCAGAACGTGGTGTCGAGCAGCACAACGTCGACAGCATGTGGCTGCGTCGTGATGTTCATCGCGAGCTGTTCAAAATTCACGACGACCGTGTTGGTGGCGATCGGGATACGCACGAATTCGCGCAGTCGCGATAGCTGCGGCATGCCGAACACCGGATCTTCGTAGTAATCATTGTTGATGTGCTCAATGCCCTGTCCAAAGCGGATGGCGTCGGCGAGCGAGAACGCGGAATTCGGGTCATAGCGGAAACGATCTTCCGGCAGCGCGGCGGCTACCGCCTGATACGCATTTAGCTCGTAGTCCGGCGCATAGACACCGCCCTTCAACTTGTGCGCCGTAAAGCCGTGTTCAGCCTGCAAGGCTTTCGCATGCGCGACGAGTTGCTCCGCGGTGCGAACTTCGCCCTCGCCCGTCTTTTCATTCGGCAAACGAAAAAACAGGTAACTCGCGAATTCCACGGATTCACGCACCCGCCCGCCCAACAGCTCGGCCACGGGCACGCCCAGCCGCTGGCCCATGATGTCCAGGCAGGCAAATTCGATGGCGGCGTGCAGTTGGGTGCGGTTGTTGTAAAGGCTTGCGGTCGGGTTACAGATGGCGAAGCGCAGCGCCTCCAGCTCGAAAACGTTGTGCCCCTTGAGATAGGTGATCAGGCTCTCGATGCCAGCACTGGCGACCTCACCGCCGCCACCGAACTCGCCCAGACCGACGTAACCGTCATCCGTCTCGACTTCGACAATGGTCCGCACAAAGCGGCCCCAGTGCGCACCATTGCTGTGCAGCAGCGGGGCTTCCAGCGGCACCGTGACCGGCGTCGCACGAATGTGGGTAATCCTGCTTGGTTTCACTTTCCTCCCGTTGTACGATGACTGCTGTTGTTATCGCTTATGCTATCGACAACGCGACGAAACATGGGCCACCAGAGTCCAAATCGCCGCCCACTGAATTCAACAAGGAGGCCCCCGTGAAATTCCGCACGTTCGTCACTTCTGCGCTCGTCGCCGCCACTGTCGTCGCCCCGGCGCTGGGTTTCGCCCAGACCAAACTCAAGTGGGCACATGTTTACGAAACATCCGAGCCGTATCACACCGAGTCCGTGTGGGCCGCCGCCGAAATCAAGAAGCGCACCAACGGCAAGTTTGACATCCAGGTGTTCCCGGCATCCTCGCTCGGCAAGGAAACCGACATCAACCAGGGCATGACGCTCGGCACCGTCGACATGATCATCAGCGGGCCGTCGTTTGCGGCGCGCAGCTACCCCCGCCTCGGCATCGCCTACTACCCCTTCATCTTCCGCGACGCCGCGCATCAGGCTGCGTACTCGAAGAGCGAGGTGTTCAAGGAGATGGTCGACGGCTATCGCGCCAAGACCGGTATCCAGATGACGGCCTACACCTACTACGGCGCGCGTCACACCACATCGAACAAGCCGTTTACCGACTGTGCCGGCATGAAGGGCCTGAAGATTCGCGTGCCCGACGTACCGGTCTACATGGCCACGCCCAAGGCCTGCGGCGCCAACCCGACGCCGATCGCCTTTGCCGAGGTCTATCTGGCGCTGCAGAACGGGACCGTCGAAGCGCAGGAGAATCCGCTGACGACCATCGAAGCGAAGAAGTTCTACGAGGTGCAGAAACACATCATGCTGACTGGCCACATCGTCGACGGCCTGGTGACGCAGATCGCGCCGCACGTCTGGAACAAGCTGACCGATGCCGAGAAAACCATCTTCACCGACGTCACGCGTGAAGCCGCAGCCCGCGCGACGGCACAGATCATCAAGCGCGAAGGCGAGCTGGTCGAGGAGTTCAAGAAAAAGGGCCTCAACATCGTTCAGGTCGATCGTGCCGGTTTCCAGCAGGCGGTACTCAAGAGCACGACGCTCGAGTCACTGGGTTTCGACAGGAAAGACTACGACCGCATTCAGGCGGCGAAGTAGTTCTGTCGCAGGGCGGGCGTTGCCCGCCTGATTTACGAATGGCGGGGCATGCCCGCCCTACCCATTTTCGAGAGCAAGCAACATGGATCTGGATTCCGGCCCCAAAGTGATGGGGGACGATGGCGAGTTTCACGCCACCGATGAAGCGGTCACTTTCGACGACGTGCCGTTCGAGGCCTGGATTGCCCTGCTGCTGTTCTGGGCGCTGGCCGCCGTCGTCTTCACCCAGTTCATCACGCGCTACGCATTCAACGACTCGGCCTCGTGGACCGAGGAGATCGCGCGCTACCTGCTGATCGGCACCGTGTTCGTCGGCGCCACCATCGGCGTCGCCAAAAACAATCACATCCAGGTCGATCTGATCTTTCGCTATCTCCCGCCCA
>CAYMSY010000363.1:0-293 GCA_964393195.1 uncultured Alcaligenaceae bacterium
TCTTTCATCCCACCGACCCCATGACTCGATTCACCAGCGCCGCCTTGTGCGACGTGGCCAGGTGCGAATACCGCTTCGTCATCTGCAGCTGGCGATGGCCCAGGACGTCAGCGATCTCCAGCAGCGTGGCGCCGTTCTTGGCCAGCATCGAGGCGCACGAGTGGCGCAGCGAATGGAAGGTGAAGTCCTTCACCTTGGCCACACGCAGCGCTGCGTGCCACCGCGGCTCGAAGCCGAAGACCTTCTCCGGGTCGCGCGGCGAACAGAAGACCCAGGCGCCGGCCGGCCCGGCG
>CAYMSY010000363.1:303-2427 GCA_964393195.1 uncultured Alcaligenaceae bacterium
AACTTGCGCAGCTCCTCGACCACGCCAGGCACCAGCGGCAGCACGCGCGGGTCGCCGTTCTTCGTGCGCCCGACCGTGGCCACCGCCTGATCGAGATCGATGTCGCCCCAGCGCAGGCCGAGCAGCTCGCCCTTGCGGGCGCCCGTGGTCAGCGCGGCCAGCACCAGCGCGTACAGGCGCGGCCAGCTCGACGCTTTGCACGCGTCGAGCAGCCGCCGGCACTCGTCATCCGACAGGAAGCGCGTCTTCTCGTTGTGCTCCGGGCGCCGCTCGACCGAGCGGCAGGGGTGCACGTACCCCTGCGGTGCGATTCGGCGCTTGATGGCCCACGTGATGACCGCGGCGAGGCTTGCCGCGTAGCGGTTCACCGTGGCCGGCGCGATGGTGCGCTTCTTGAACTCGAAGATGCGCCGCCCCTCGGCATCGAGGCCGGCGAAGTAGCGCGCCGGCCTGGTGGCCAGGTCTTCGAGCGCGGCGTACACGTGGTCGTCGCTGAGGTCCTGCAGGGCGATCTGCCCGACCTTGCTGCGCCACCAGGTCAGCCGCTGCACGCGCGTGCAGTCGCGGCCGGCGTAGTGGGCCATGTAGAGGTCGAGCAGCTGCTCCAGCAGGATGCCGCCGGCACGCATGGGCAGGGTGGGGAGGGCCATGGTGGTGCTCATTGCAGCACCCTCCGCTCGGCCAGCGAGAGGACGTCCTCGATCCAGGCCCCGCGCTGCAGATTGGTGATCTCCAGCGGCTCCCACTCAGCGGAGAAGACCTTGCCGCCGCGGTGCGGCAGCCACACGTCGATCACCGTCCGATCGCGCACGTAGTCTGGCAGCGGCTTCACGCCGTAGCAGATCATCACCGTGAGCCCGACCACCTCGACGACGCGATGCTCGTAGGGCAGTTTCTCGTTGGCTGGCAGCAGCTTGCCTGTCTCCTCGGCGAGCGGCACCAGGACGGCCAGCAGCTGGCGACCGATCTCGTACTTCCAGGCAGCGGCGCGGCTCATTGCAGCACCTCGTTGCGCGCCTGCTCGATGTGAGCCGGTTCGGAGGGGTACAGCTCGGAGCGCATCACCTCCACGGGCCGGGGCCGCTCGTCGAGAACCTCGAAGATGCTGGAGGCGAGGGCGTGCACACGCTGCTGCACCATCTGCAGCACGGGGGGCGACACGTCGATGAACTGGTACTCGGCCAGCACCATCACGCAATCGGCGATGTCGCCGGCTGCTCGGCGTGCGAGCTGGAGGTGCGAAGGGCTTGCACCCTGGACGAGCGGGCCAGCCGCGGACGCGGTGGCCTGGAGGGTGCCGGGCGCTCCCTCTTCGGCGTTGAGGGAGGGTGTACCGGCGGACTTCGTAGAAGAGACCATTTCGATGCTCCAAGTGAGGTTTGAACCTCCGTTACCGGAGGACTTCACGCGGAGCCCTAAAAGGCTCGTCAAAACAAGAGGTTGGCTCCCCGACCTGGGCTCGAACCAGGGACCTACGGATTAACAGCCCCACCACCGAACGGGCCGAAAACCCGCGCCAATGCTCGCTTTCCTGGGTTTTGCTGTCTGATATTTCCGCCAAGTTCCGGCCAACTTTGCCCAGGTTCCGGTAGGTTCAGGGGGCAAATATCAGACAGTTCGTCTGGCCCGATTTCGGGTAGGTTGGCTGTACGCGGCTGAAGGATAGGGCGAAGATCGACGGACCGCAAACCTCCCGGTTTTGGATGGCAGTTCGATCCGTGCCTGGCCTTGTGGTGGTTGGCTGAGTTTCTTCAGATGATAGAATGTGATCTATCAACTGGGAGTCAGTCGCATGTACGCAGCCGTTGTTGAACCTGGCAGGATCGCCCAGGTTCTGGGTCTCCGCCGAAAGGTCACGTCGGTCGAGCAGCTCGAGCAACAGGTCGAGGCGGGCCTGCCCAAGGCCTCACTCAGCGCTGTTGCGCGCCACGTCTACGGTTCGTCGCCCGATGCGGCGGCTTTGATGCTACGTGTCATCCCGGCGGCCACCTTCCACCGCAGGGGGGAGGAGTTAAAGCCACAGGAAGGAGAACGGGTGGAGCGTCTGGCGCGGGTGATCGCAACCGCAGAGCACGTGTGGGACAACGCCGACGATGCTCGGGCGTTCTTGTCCACCGATCACGC
>CAYMSY010000363.1:2437-3556 GCA_964393195.1 uncultured Alcaligenaceae bacterium
CCATGCTGGGCGGCAGGCGCCCCATCGAGGTGGCCCTGACGGAGCTGGGCGCGCGCCGGGTCGAGAACCTGCTCTGGTCGCTGTTCCATGGCGTCGCCGCCTAAGGCGCGGTCCAAGGCGGCGACAACCAAGCAGGCTCAGTCCCAAGCCTGGCAGGCTTGGCGCATCGCTGACGGACGATTCGACCCGTTCAGTCCCACCGGTGCATCGCTCGTGGGCGGCCGGTGGAATTCGCCGGGCCATGGCGTCATTTATGCAAGCCGCTCCTATGCGGGCGCCATGCTCGAGTGCCTGGCCCACGCCGGCATTGGGCGAGTGCCCAGGACGCATGTCGCCATCGAGATCAGCGTCGCGGCTGCCGTGACGACCGAGCGACATGACGAGAGCAGCCTGCCCGTCGGGTGGGACCATGCGGATCTGGCGGTGGCCAGGGCTTTCGGCGATGCCTGGATCCGCGAGCGCAGAACTGCAGTTCTGGTGGTTCCTTCGGTCGTAGCGCGCAGGGAAGGGAACGTGCTCCTGAACCCGCAGCATCCCGAGTTCAGGATGATCGTGGCCAGCAGCCCGGAACCGGTGGTATGGGATGCTCGACTGTTCGGGCGGCACTGACCGCCAAGCTTGACTGCTGAAGGGCAGGGCGCCCGACCGTCCGGCGGCCGTCTGGGTCATCTCGGGGAGACAGGATGCCGTGAAGCCGCCCCTCGTAGCGGGCTCTTGACGGCCACAAGCGGGTACTCCCCGACGGCCGGTTCGGAGTAGCCCAGTTGATGGGTTGGGCCAAGCTGCTCGAGCGCGTGTTCGATCTCGACATGGAACGTTACCCGAACTGCGGCGGCGAGCTGAAGATCATCGCGGCGATTCTGGAGCAGCCGGTGATTGAGAAGATCCTCACGCACCTAGGTCTGCAGGCCCGGGCACCGCCTCGGGCGCCAGCCCGTGGCCAGGCGCTGCAAGCGGCCTGAGGCTGCCCAACCGTGACCGTTCAGGCGACCGAGCACCCCGGGCCACTGGAGTCGGGTGCGTCCGCGGGTTTGCGGGATATGTGGAAGTGCCCTGGGGACGCTTCAGGTCCTTCAGCATGCGCTGGTAGCCCGGGTTGTACGACACGATGAGCTGGAA
>CAYMSY010000364.1:0-3533 GCA_964393195.1 uncultured Alcaligenaceae bacterium
TGTTGCGGATGGTGGCGGTGCAGCCGTTGCGTATCTTCCACCAGCTTCCGGCCCAACCGCGGCCGAGCATGGCGCCGCTTCGCGCATCGACCCATTCGATCATGATACCGACGCGCACCGGGCGTACGCCGTCAACGTCGAGGCTTGGCCGCGTGCGCTTGCCGGCCGGCAGCTTGCCGTGACCCCAGCTCCAGCCGGGACCGAGCGGGCTGTCGAAAGCGAGCAGCAGTTCTTCATTCGAGTTGTTTACTACGACGCCGCCGTAGTCAGCCCAATTGGTCATCGCGCCATCCCATCCGCCGTTATGGTGATCGAGCGGCGTATGCTAATGGCATATTTGGTGTTTGGACAAGCTTTTTGCGGCGCCAACCCCGGACTCAGATGACCTGAACGACTGGACGTTGACTGCGGCGAATGGCGGTCACATCTGCTTGAACAGGCCCTGATAGGCACGTGAAACCGGCAACGGTCTCGCATAGCCCTTCAGGTTGAGCGTCACTTTTCCGTCGCCGTCGCGTTTGCTGGACGTGACGCAGCGGATATTTACGACGGTGCTGCGATGCACCTGCCAGAACTGTTCACCATCCAGCGATTGCAGCAATTCCGCGAGCGGCATGCGGATGACGTGTTCGCCGTTCGCCGTGTTGACGATGGTGTATTTGTCGTCGCTCTGAAAAAACAGCACTTCGTCGACGGAGATTTGATACGTCGTATCGCCGCGGCTCGCCCGTATCCAGCGCAGATGTTGCGGGCGTGCCCCAGAGGCGCCGTTTGTGCCGGTACCCGAGGCTGCGCGCGAGAGCAGATTGAGGATCTGCGACATGTCGGGCGCTGGTGCGCTTTGCGCGAGCGCCGCTTTCAGGCGTGCGACGGTTTGCGCCAGCCGGTCGTTGGTGACCGGTTTCAGCAGGTAATCGATCGCCTCGTTTTCAAACGCCTGCACCGCATACTGGTCGTAGGCCGTGACGAAGACAATGCGCGTCCCGGCCTCCGTGCCCTGCGCGACCTCAATACCGGTCTGGCCCGGCATCTTGATGTCGAGAAAGGCCACGTCTGGTTCATGTGCGGCGAGCATGGCGGCAGCCTCGTTGCCATTGCTGGCTTCAGCCACGATGTCGAGGTCGGGCCACAGCGCGAGCAGTTTTTCGCGCAGGTGCTCGCGCAGAAGCGGTTCGTCGTCGGCGAGGAGGGCGGTGGTCATGGCGTGTGTCTTGATCCCAAAGTAATGCTTGCAGGAGCGGCTCAGCCGCTTCCAATCGTGTAACTATGCAGGTCGCGGCAGAGCCGCCTCTAAAGCCAGCGGAACCCGAATCGTAATCTGCGTTCCCGGGTTCGCTTCCGCCACGGTCAGCGTCGCCTGGCCGTCATACAGGACAGCGATCCGCTCGCGCAAATTCGACAAACCCACACCTTCGCCCGAACTGTCGGCGTGCTCAGAAAATCCGAGGCCGTTGTCCTTCACCGAGAGCACCATGTGCGCGCCGTCGCGCTTCGCAGAAACGTGCACCGTGCCGCCTTCAACTTTGGGCTCAAGCCCATGCTTTATGGCGTTCTCAACAATCGGTTGCAGCAGCATCGGTGCCAGCGGAGCTTTCTCCAGATCATCCGTCACATCAAGCGCGTACTGCAAACGATTGCCCATGCGAATCTTGAGCAGTTCGAGGTAATTGCGCAGCAGGTCGAATTCCTGCTTCACGGTGCCTTCCTGTGCGCGGCTCGCGGACAGGCTTTGCCGCAGGTAGGCGATGAAGTTGTCCATCATCAGGTTCGCCTTGTCGGGCGAGCGGCTGATGAGGCTCTGGATGGTGGCCAGCGTGTTGAACAGGAAGTGCGGCTCAATCTGCGCCTGCAGCATGCGCATCTGCGCCTGCACGAGCTGCTTTTCGCCCGAAACCACTTTCAGTTTCTCGCGCGCCATGATCTCGTCGACCTTCTTCTGCTCCCATTCGGTACCGAAGAACGAGCGGCCAGCGAAGACGGTGAGTCCCTGCACCACGAGGCCGAGACCCCAGCCGATCATCGGCCAGTGCGCCCAGAGCTTGGTTCCGGTGCTGATGTTGATGACCCAGAGAATCGGGATGATCACGCTGTACATCATGGCCGAGATGTAGAAGGCGCGGATTTCCTTCACCCGCTTGCGGGCGACACGGAGCGATTCCTGATAGTGAGCTTCGGCGTACGACATGCCCGCAACCGCCGTGGCCGCATTGCTGCTCATTGCTGCTTCTCCTTCTGCATCAGTTCCTTGACCTTGCGGTCTTCCCAATCCTGCGAGAAGAAACTCCAGAACGGCAGCACCGACAGGCCGTGGACGAACACGCCGACGCCCCACCATAGCGTTGGCCAGATGGCCCACCACATCCAGTTGTTGACCTTGCCTGTCATTTGCGAGATTTGCCAGAAGTTGACAGCCCACAGCGATGCGTTGACGATCACATAAACAAACAGGTGCCGATAAAACTCTGCGAGTCGGTGCACGCGCCGCCGGATCGCCAATTCGCGTTCGGTCATTCCGGGGAGTAGCAGTTCGTCGTCATCCATGGCTTCATTTTGCGTTGAGTGGAGAATGGACGCAGTCTAAAAATCGGCAGACGCCGCAGCCAAGCCCGGTACGACGAAGACGCCGGAATGCTTCGCCAGTGGTCACCGCACTTCGCGGACGGTTTGGCGCGCAGTTCGAGGTTTCAGCTTTTTCGTGAAAGTACCGTTCAATAAGGGCTAAATCGCCTAAAACGGACCAAGTCGACTTAAGCACAATGATGGCCTGAGCCCTTTGTGAATAATACTTTCGCGAAAAAGCTGATGTGCCATTTCTGCGTCCGGTGCTTTCATTTGCCTCTTCTGCCTAAATATTCAGCAAGGTTAGAGCCTGCTGACCATGGTTTTGACGGGGTACGCCCTTAAAATCACAGGTTGGACCGCGACATTGCTGTTCATGGGGCCTGGCGGACGAAAACTGCCAGCCGCCGGCAATGTCACAAAAAAATACGACTTCAGGGAGAAGTTCACTTGATCGATTCGATTCTGTCGCCGCTGTTCGCCATTTCGCGCGGCGTGTTTGACATGCCGTGGTGGGGTTACATCCTGACGGTGCTGGGGCTGACCCACATCACCATTGCCGCCGTCACCATCTTTCTGCATCGTGCACAGGCCCACCGCGCGCTGGACCTGCATCCGATCGTGTCGCATTTCTTCCGTATGTGGCTCTGGCTGTCGACCGGCATGGTGACCCGCGAGTGGGTCGCGATCCACCGCAAGCACCACGCCAAATGCGAAACCCCGGAAGATCCGCACAGCCCCGTGCATTACGGTCATACGGGCGTGCTGCGTTTTGGGGTCGATCTGTACCGCAAGGAAGCCAAGAATCAGGAAACGCTGGACCGCTATGGCTACGGCACGCCGGATGACTGGATCGAGCGCAATGTCTACAGCAAGTACACCTGGCAGGGCATGGGCGTATCGCTGATCATCTTCCTCGCGCTGTTCGGCGTCGTCGGCCTGTCGATGTGGTGCATCCAGCTGATCTGGATTCC
>CAYMSY010000365.1:0-3529 GCA_964393195.1 uncultured Alcaligenaceae bacterium
CTTGATCATCGGCAAATCGGCCACCAGCGCATCAGTCGGCAGCAACCACGACGTACGCAACTCGTCGCTCGCTTCCATCCATTCATCCAGCGGACGCGCCTGCGCGAGGTCGAAACCACCGGTGCGGGTCCGCCGCAACGAGGCCAGATGGCCCACGGTGCCCAAGGCCAGCGCGATGTCGACTGCGAGCGAACGGATGTAAGTCCCCTTGCTGCAGCGAACCTCGATATCGAAGGTCTGCGCCACAGCATCGAACGCGGTCAGCGCCAGCGAATGAATCACCACCGATCGCGTTGCCAGCTCGACGGTTTTGCCGGCACGGGCGTATTCGTAGGCAGGTTTGCCGGCGATCTTGAGCGCGGAGTAAATCGGCGGAGTCTGTGAAATCGAACCGCGAAACGCGGCCAGAACCGCCTCAATGTCGGCGCGATCGCAGGTGACTTCGCGCTGATCCGTGACTTCGCCCTCGGCATCGGCCGTCGTGGTGGCGATACCGAGCCGGACCGTCGCCGCGTAGCCTTTGTCGGAATCAAGCAGGCGTTGCGCGAATTTGGTCGCCTCGCCCACGCAAATCGGCAACAGACCGGTGGCCAGCGGGTCCAGCGTACCGGTGTGCCCGGCTTTGGTCACGCCGGCCGACCTGAACGCGCGGCGAATACGTGAAACGACAGAAAACGACGACATGCCCGCAGGCTTGTCGACCAGCGCGACACCATGCAGAGCCATGTCAGTTAAGCGCCAAGGAAGCGCCGAGCCAGTGAGCGCGACGGATGCAGTACGAGGCGTGTGGTGCGCAGGAGCCGCAATCTACGGCCCCTGTACAGGAGGATTCCGAGCACCGCACAACGAAGTAATGCGCCGTCGCAGCCACTTGATCGCGTTTCCCTAGTCGGGTTTGACGACGCGCTGGTCGTCGAGCCGCGCACTGTCGATCAAGGCCGACAACCGCGTGCCTTCCTCAAACGTCTTGTCGTATTCAAAGCGCAACGCTGGCGCCTTGAAGATCGACAGGCGCTCGGCAATGCCATGTCGCAGGAACCCGTTGACACTCTTGAACCCGGCATCGGCTTCCGCCTGACCGGCGAAGCCGTCATGATGAACATAGCGGACCAGTGCGTGCGACAAATCGGACGTCACCTCACACTGGGTGATTGTGACGCCCTTGACGCGCGGGTCTTTCACTTCGAACGTAAGCATCTGCGCAAGTTCGCGTTGAACCTGCTCGGAGACACGCAACGCGCGCGGAGAAAAGCCTTGCTTCATCGTGCTTACAGCGTTCGCGAAACTTCAACGATTTCGTAGATTTCGAGGCGATCGCCCTCTGCAATCTCGTTGTAGTTCTTGAGTGACAGGCCACACTCAAAGCCCGCCTTGACTTCCTTGACATCGTCCTTGAAGCGCTTGAGCGAATCGAGCTCGCCCGTCCACACCACGACGTTGTCGCGAAGCAGGCGAACCAGTCCGGCACGCTTGACCAGGCCTTCGAGCACATAACACCCGGCGACGGCGCCGACTTTGGAGATACGGAACACCTGACGGATCTCGACGAGGCCAAGGATGCTTTCCTTCTGCTCCGGCGCCAACATGCCAGACAACGCATTTTTCACATCATCCACAGCTTCGTAAATGATGTCGTAGTAGCGGATCTGCACGCCCTCGGCCTCGGCCAGCTTGCGTGCTGCGGCATCGGCGCGCACGTTGAACCCGATGATGATGGCCTTGGAGGCAACAGCAAGATTGACGTCGCTCTCGGTGATCGCGCCCACGGCGCTGTGCACTACCTGCACGCGAACCTCGGCGGTCGCAAGCTTGCCCAGCGCATGCGCAAGGCCTTCGTACGAACCCTGTACGTCCGCCTTGATGATCAACGGCAACGACTTGACCGCATCTTCGCCCATGTTGGCGAAGGCGTTTTCCAGTTTGGTAGCCTGCTGTTTCGCAAGCTTCACATCACGATACTTGCCCTGACGGACCAGCGCGATCTCGCGTGCCTTGCGCTCGTCGCCAAGCACCAGCATGTCATCACCGGCCGAAGGAACATCAGACAACCCCTGAATTTCAACAGGGATGGCCGGACCTGCCGCCGTAACGTTCTTGCCGTCCTCATCGTTCATGGCGCGGACACGGCCGAATACGGAGCCAGCCAGCACCATGTCGCCACGCTTGAGCGTGCCGCTGGTGACAAGTACCGTCGCAACGGGGCCTTTGCCCTTGTCGAGACGCGCTTCAATCACGAGGCCGCGCGCCGGTGCATCGACGGCTGCCTTCAGCTCAAGCACTTCCGCCTGCAGCAGGATGTTTTCGAGCAGGCTGTCGATGCCCATGCCGGTCAATGCAGACACCGGAACAAAGATCGCATCGCCGCCGTATTCTTCCGGCACGACACCTTCGGTTACCAGTTCCTGTTTGACGCGTTCAGGATTGGCGCCTGGCTTGTCCATCTTGTTGATGGCCACGATAACCGGAACATTGGCGGCCTTCGCGTGCGCGATCGCCTCCTTCGTCTGCGGCATGACACCGTCGTCCGCAGCCACCACCAGAATCACGATGTCCGTGACTTTGGCGCCGCGCGCACGCATAGCCGTAAATGCCTCATGGCCCGGCGTATCAAGGAAGGTAATCACGCCGCGCGGCGTGGTTACGTGATACGCGCCGATGTGTTGCGTAATGCCGCCAGCTTCGCCGCTGGCAACCCGCGCCCGGCGGATGTAGTCGAGCAACGACGTCTTGCCATGGTCGACGTGCCCCATGATCGTCACGACGGGCGGACGGGTTTCAAGCTTAGCGTCGGAGTCGCCCACGTGATCGGTCAACGCCGCGTCGGGATCATCATCCTTCGCAGCGACCGCCACATGGCCCATTTCTTCCACCAGAATCATCGCGGTGTCACGATCAAGCACCTGATTGATAGTCACCATCTGGCCCATCTTCATCATGCTCTTGATCAGCTCGGCCGCCTTGATTGACATCTTGTGTGCGAGTTCGCCGACGGTAATGGTTTCCGGCACCACGATTTCGCGAGCCGTCGTGTCCTGCTGCTCGGCCACTGCTCCGCGATTGGCCTCAGCTCCACGCTTGTTGCCATGCCCCTTGCCGCGTGCCCCGGATTTCCATCCGTCCGCAGTGCCTGCGGCCGGCGCGGCATCGCGCGTTTTCATCACTTTCTTGCGGGCTGCGTCTTCCTGCCAGGCCGGTGCCTTCTTGTCAGACGCTTTGCTACCCGGACGAGCACCGGCTGCAGGCGCATCCTTTGCGCCAGGTTTCGCCGTGACCGGTTTGGCCGGGCGGTGCAGCGTGTTTTCAGTGGACTTCGGTTTGGGCGGCGGCGGTGTCAAATCCACGCGCTCGCCAATTCGGGGTCGATTGCCCTGCGCTACCGGCGCGGCGACTACGGGGGCAGGCGCTACTCTTGCCATCGGCGCAGCTACAGGTTTTGGTGCCGCTACCGGTTCGGGTGTTGCAGTTGCTACGGCAGGTGCCGCTGCCGGCTCGACAGCTGCGGTAACTGGCGGTGGCGTCTGCTCCGTTT
>CAYMSY010000366.1:0-2629 GCA_964393195.1 uncultured Alcaligenaceae bacterium
TTCTGCAGCTAAGCCCTTTACAGAAAGGCTTTCAGCGAAAAGCTGATCGGCGCTGCGCATCACGCAGCGCCCGACGACGACGGCGGCCTAGAACGGAATATCGTCGTCGAAATCGTCGAGCTTGGCTTTCTTGGCCGTGGCCGAACCCATCGGCTCGCCCATCTGGCGCGGTGTTGCGCCGCCCTTGTCGTCACGGCCGCCATCGTCGTAGGAGGTGTCGCCACCGCCGCCACCCGTGCGGCCGCCGAGCATTTGCATGCGGTCGCCGCGGATCTTGGTCATCGTCTTTTCGACGCCTTCCTTGTCGGTCCACTTGTCGTACTGGATGCGGCCTTCGATATAGACCGGCGCGCCTTTTTTCAGGTATTCGCCGCAGACTTCCGCCGTGCGGCCGATGAATTCAATGCGATGCCAGTCGGTGCGTTCCTGCTTGCCGCCGGACTTGTCTTTCCATTGTTCGGTGGTGGCCACCGAGAAGCTTGCGACTGCCTCGCCGCTGGGCAGGTAGCGCATTTCGGGGTCACGCCCGAGGTTTCCGATCAGGGTCACGCGATTTACTGAAGCCACGTTAGCTCTCCTTACGTTTAACAGGTGGCGGAGTCATCGAATAGGCCGCCACGAACCAGATCGCCGCAAGCGCGGCGCACACATAAAACACGGCATTATCGCCAAAACGCTTGGCCAGCGACCCGCCGACAATGCCGCCGAGGAAGAGCCCGAACGCCTGCGTGGTGTTGTAGACGCCCATCGCAAAGCCCTTCACCTGTGGCGGCGCGAGGCGCGACACCAGCGACGGCTGCATCGCCTCCAGCAGGTTGAACGCGATGAAAAACAGCATCAGAAAGGTTACCAGCCCCGCCAGCGCGGTGTGCGTTAGCACCGGCGCCGCCAGCATCGACACCAGCAGCAGCAGGATCGCGCCGAGAAACACCTGTTTCAGTTTGCCTCGGCGCTCCGCCGCGATCATCGGCGGCACCATCAGCACAAACGAAATCACGATCACCGGCAGATAAACCATCCAGTGGCTCGGCGCCGGCAGCGCACCGCGCTCCACCAGCAGCGTCGGCACCACCACGAAGAGGGCCGTCTGGCACACATGCAGCACAAACACGCCGACGTTCAGACGCAGCAACTGCGGGTTGAACAGCACGTCACCGTGGCGGATCGTGGTCGGCTCCTCCTCGCGCACCGGCGCCGGCGGCACCGCCCACACGACCACCGCAATGCCGAGAACTGCGAGCACGGCGGTCAGCCAGAACAGGCCGGAAAGCCCGATCCACGCGGTCAACGGCGGCGCAGCGATCAGGGAAATGGCGAACGTGATGCCAATCGAGCCACCGACCATCGCCATCGCCTTGGTGCGCACCTCGTCGCGCGTCGAGTCCGCGATGAACGCCGAGACGGCCGCACTCACCGCACCGGCGCCCTGAATCGAACGGCCCGTGATCACGCCGGCAATATTGGTCGACATCGCGGCCACCACGCTACCGACTGCAAAGATGACGAGACCGAACACAATCACCGGTTTGCGGCCAAAACGGTCCGACGCCGCGCCAAACGGAATCTGGAACAACGCCTGTGTCAGGCCATAAATCGAAATCGCGAGACCGATCAGATAAGCCTCCTGCCCGCCCGGCAACTCGCGCCCGTAAATGGCGAACACCGGAAGAATCAGAAAGAGGCCCAGCATGCGGAGCGCAAAGATGCTGGCGAGCCACCCGCTGGCGCGACGCTCAAGCGGGGTCATGGAAGTAGAAGCAGGAGAAGACAAAAGCGGTCGATCAGAAGGGATAAAGGCAGCGTCGCGTGCGCGAAGCAGGGGCGGTACCGGCACCCAGGACCGATAGGTCGGGCGCGGTAAAGGCGCAATGTTCCTGCTCCGGCCTTAAAACGCCCTGAATCATAGCCATCCCGGCGGTTAACGGGTCTGTCGCCGGTCAAGTCGCGCCCATTTCTCAGGGTTGCGACATTGCGCCATCCCGGCCATGCCAGCGCACAAAAAAGCGCACCCAATACAGATAGGCCTGCTCGGTTTTCAGGCTATAGTGTTTGTATCGCAATACTTCGCGCACCTGATCCAGCAAGCGCCCGGATTGAGGAAGATAGGCGACGGGGTTCATCAAGGCAAATAGTATGTACAAAAATACAGTATCTACCGCAGAATGCCCGCTGTCAATGGGTTTGCAGCCTTGTAGCGAATTGCGCCTTTGGTCCGTTCTTGACGTTATCTCGCGGGATAAACTGGACTTCCAGAATATCCGGCGGTCTACATTACGTTAGGGGTGCTGTGTGGGTGAAAAGTTAGAGCGTTGGCCCACTTGGGCAGAAAAGGCTCTTCAAGGACTCGCCTTCTGGATTGGGCATCGCCATGCCCTCTATCCAAATTATCCGCTTGGAGAATCGGCTCTGATTGCAGAAGCATGCAATCTGATCTTTGCCAATCTTGGTCCTGGCGAAGTTCTTCTTTGCGAACGCCAATACACTCAGCTATTACCAACCGGGATGTGGCCGCGTGAGCAAGGACCAAAGTCCAGAGCGGATCTAACGGTCGTAACTGGCCTTACCCACTCTCAAGCTGAGGCACAGGACTCCTTGGTTGGATTCTTGTCTGCAGTAATCGAAGTAAAGA
>CAYMSY010000366.1:2639-3190 GCA_964393195.1 uncultured Alcaligenaceae bacterium
ATGAGCTCGGCCATTACCTCGTGGATGACTGGACTTCAATTTCGGATGTAGGAAAGTCCTTCAATGGATCGCTTCTTACCCGGGAGCACTACGAGGCGACTGAGAATTCATACTTGGAGGCCATCACTGACTTCGTCCGAGAGTCAGGTGTAAAGGGATTTCAGATCCAAAAGCTGGAGATGCACGGAGACCAGTTTGATTTCCACCTTGGCCAGGAGATCGGCCTGGAGCGAATAATCCAAATCTCGCGCCTGGCCCTTCGTGAAGAGCTTTGGTGCCAACTCCGTTCGCCTCGTCGCGCCTATCTTCACTTTGGGTACGATTACTATGTCTATCTAGCGGTCCCCAATCATTGCCCTCAAGCCATTGCTAGTGCTCACAACAATGGCTTATTCGTAGAGCCATTCACTTCCCCATACCTTTAGTGCGGAGCCCAGCATGCCTAACCACCGAATGCACTCGGACGGTGCCGCTACGCGGCCCCGCCGGTGATCCGCCCGCCCATGTCGGCGGTGATCCAGTGGTGCTCGCCATTGCGCGGACGCCAGATG
>CAYMSY010000366.1:3200-3526 GCA_964393195.1 uncultured Alcaligenaceae bacterium
AGAAAACGAGGAATTGGTTTCTTACGCTGCTCTCGGTTGTCTTCGTGAGCTGCTTCATGGAGCTTCGGCAATCCCGAAGAACTCCGTTCCTTTAACTATCGGCATTTCCTATGAAGCCGCCTGCGAACTCTGCAATCAAGTTCTGTTACTGGTTGATGATGAGGCTTGACTTCAGAGCAATACGCAATGAATGTAACCCGTTGAGGCGAGCAGAATGACGCCTAACCCGTCATTGCAGGCGACGGCCTTCGGCCGCGCCTGAACTCCAACGTTAGGCGTCACGAGTCAGAATACCGCCCATGACCGCAACGATCACCCTATTCCGG
>CAYMSY010000367.1:0-3517 GCA_964393195.1 uncultured Alcaligenaceae bacterium
TGCGGGCTGCTGCCCGATGCGCATGAGCCGGTAGTCGCTCGAGTACCGGGCATCGGGTTCGACGCTGGGCACAACCGGGAGATCACCTGGGCGCATCTGCTGGAACAGACCAGCGAATGGGAAGGCTCGTGTTTCGGCTTGCCCGACACGGTGGATCGTTATCGCGTGGTGTCACACGACCCGCGTCCGGTTGCAGGCAGGAAGGGTGACGCACGTCCTTTGCAGTCCCCCGGCGCATACTGGGAATACAACGACGTGCGCATCAATCAGCTCTCGCTGGCCTTGCTGCATCTGTTCCGGCGACCGCTGCCGGAGGTGTTTCGCGACACAATCCTGAAGCCTCTCGGTGCTGGCGAAAACTTCGCCTGGCGGGGCTACGACGATGCGTGGACCGAAATTGTCGGCAGCACTGATGGCGTAAAGCGAAAAATGCAAAGCGTCCCCGGAGGTACGCACTGGGGCGGCGGCGTGTCGATCAGCGCACGCGATCAGGCGAAGATCGGGCAATTGCTATTGGACAATGGGGCGTGCGGTGGCGAGCAACTCATCCCGGCAAGCTGGGCTCAACGTATGCGTCAGCCCTGCGCCATCGCGCCGTTCTACGGCTGGCTCATGTGGCTCAACACGGACGGCACGCAATTCCCCGGCGCATCAAAAAACGCTAGTTTCATGATCGGTGCGGGCGGACATTACACATGGATTGAACCGGCGCATGACGCGGTGATAGTTGTGCGCTGGCTTGACTCTGCTCACGCTCCGAAATTCATCGAACTCACGGCGAAAGCGTTGCTACAGCTCAGCTAAGCCCGCGTCCGTCTACAGCACATGCTCCGAGTGTTTGAACGGCTTGCCGATGGCGTCAAAGGCGTACTGTGAATAACAGTCTGCATTGCGCACGCGCTGCCATGGCACAAGCCACTGGTAACCGACCGGATTGCGATGATAAGCATAGTCAAGAATGCCGTTGCCAAAGCGGTCATCGGGGCCAACGTAGTGCGCCAGCTCGTGAATCATGATGTAAGCGAAAGCGTCCTGCATCATGGTGCGCATCTTGGGCGTGAAATAGATCGAATCCATGAACGTCCCGTCGGGCGCTTTCTTGCCACGATTGCCCAGGCTGTATCCGCCAGCGTAGGCGAATGCGAAGTAACCGGAGGATTTTCCCGCTGGCTCATCGGCGAAAAGTACGACACCCTGAGGTACGTGGCCGATAGCGGTCTGCATGTCCGAATAGACACGATCGATCGCGTCCAGCTGGGCGCTCCAGTTCGGAAATTTGTCGATCTGGAAGTGCTTGACCAGCTTGTTCCAGCTCGCCTCACCCATGCCGGTGAATGAGGTCAGGCCTTCGCGAAAACTCCGGGCAGAGGAAATTTGTGAACGCGTGATGTTTATGACCGTCAGCGCGTAGCCGATTTTGCCGTACATTTCCTGAGGCAACTCTGACTGATTCTCACCGCCGCCGGCGAGCTTGCGGTCAGTCTGCATCCCCGGGTCAACAACGCCATCCGCGCCACCCCAGCCAAAGTTCTTGATCTGGAATTTCTGGATTGCGGCAGCAGTCTTCGGGCCGTAAATGCCGTCCTCAACGAGTTTCGGATTTGGCCCTCCGTCCACTGGCGAAAACGAGTTAAGCGCCTTTTGCACGGCGCGAACGTCATTCGCGATGTTGCGGCAACGTGCGGCGCCACCGACAGGCGCTGTCAACCCCAGCGTTCCGGAACCGCCTGTTGAAGGTGTTGCAGGGTGGCAGCCTGCCATGTCACCACAAAAACCCAGACAAATCATATGTACCTCCGTGAGTTACATAGACGTTCCGGACCGGCAATTTGTGTCAGCGAACGGCCGCCAGATCAGAGAGTGACTGTGATTTCATCCTGCGCAGCCGCTGTCCGGTCACGATAAAAACCAATGCTGCGCTCGTTCTGCTCTGCCGCCATGCGTACCAGCGTTTCCCGCGCACGCACACCAACTTCAGTACGCATCGCAGGGTTTGCTGTCAGTTCGGCCAGAATATCCAGAACTTCCTCTTCGGTAGAAACGACAAATCCATTGACGCCGTGCTCGATAATTTCGGCAATGCCCAGTTGCTCGCCGAATACGATGACCGGCAGTTGCATGGCCATAGCCTCGGTAACGACATTGCCACCGGTCTCATACCAGTGCGGATGCGCACGGTACAGGAAACAGTCCAGACCCGACAGAAACTGTTGCGCCGATTGATCTGCAAACGGCACTATCTCGATGTCAGACTCGGCGCGTCCATGCGAAAGCGCATTTGCGACAACCGATGCTCCCATCAGTCGTACACGATGACCGGCGCGCACAATGTCCCGGAAAAAGGCCGCGTCATTTGGATGGTGTTTCAGGCGCTCGTCACGACTGTGACGGCCGACGACCATACCGGCATGTGAGTCGCGCCGGACTTGCTGCTTCGGCGTGAACGACGAAAGGTCAGTCATCGAGCGTTCAACATGGCCTGGCAGCCCGACTCGCGACCGAAATCGTGCCGATGGGTAACTAAAGTCAAGCCAGAAAGACTTCCCGCTCCGCTCAAAATCAGCTAACCGCTCCAGAAGTTGTTGCGGAAGTTCAATGTTGTTGCGTATGACGACACGATGAAACACCGTCTGCGGGAACCACTCATCAACGCCAAAGTACTGTCCGATCAGTACCAGCGTCCCGCTGCGCGGGAATTGACCCGTTGCCGGGTCGATAACGCTCACGGTAATGTCGTCGACCAGCGCATTGACGGGTTGTGATACCGTCCATAGCCGCACCGGCATCGCAGCAGCCAGTACTCGGTAGAGATTTACGGCATGCCGCTCAGACCCCCCCACCGTGGCAAGCGTGGACACGATGTGTATCGTCGGGTCAGGCGAGTCAAGCCGGCTTGAATGCGGCGCAAGGCGACCGCAAATGGCAGCCACCTCGCGATAGATTGATGCCGAGAACATCGGTGCGTGCTGCATGCGGGCACATTGATTCAGCAAGGCTCCGGCGGCGCATTGAGGATCAATCTCCAGCGCGCGGCCGAGCCATCTTTGCGCATCGGCCAGTTGACCGCACTCGATCAGCATGTCTCCGGCCATGACGCATGCTGACACATCTCCGGATTCGTCTGCGTCCAGCGCCGCAAGCATGCCGAGCGCTCGTGCGGCCTCTCCTGCATCGAGATGACGTTTTGCCTCATGTATTTTGGATTCCGGTCCGTGCAGTTCCGGCGAGATCGCACGCACGCCGCCGGCACGACCGTGGCAATCCTTGTAACGCAATCCACTGCCGCACGGACATGTTGCAAGCCGGCCAATCTTGCTGCGTGTTGCGTCTACAGCGGCGACCTGCGAGGCGACCTGCACGGTCGCTTGCATGGGCAGTATTGACGGCCCCGGCAACTCGCGTAGAAACGCATGTGCGGCACCTTGAAACAGGGCATCGTTGGCAGCAACCAGCGCCTGCTCGCGCGCCTCGGGCAATCTTCCGCAAGCATGCAATATGTTGGCCAGTGTCCAGTGAT
>CAYMSY010000368.1:0-3516 GCA_964393195.1 uncultured Alcaligenaceae bacterium
AAAGATGGCGGCGCTCTGTGATGTGTATGCCAACGACGCCTTCGGCACCGCGCATCGCGCCGAGGCGACCACCGAAGGCATCGCGCGCTTTGCGCCAGTGGTCTGTGCCGGCCCGCTGATGGCGGGTGAGCTGGAGGCCCTGGGCGCAGCGCTACTCGCGCCCAAACGGCCGCTGGTGGCGATTGTGGCCGGCTCCAAGGTGTCGACCAAACTGACGATCCTGGCGTCGCTCGCCGACAGGGTGGATCAATTGATCGTCGGCGGCGGCATCGCCAACACATTTCTTCTGGCGCAGGGCCACGCCATCGGCAAATCGCTTGCCGAAGCCGACCTCGTCGGCGAGGCCAAAAGCATCATCGACAAGATGGCCGCACGTGGCGCCAGTGTTCCGCTGCCGACCGACGTGGTGTGCGCAAAGGAATTCGCGGCCACGGCAACAGCGACCACCAAATCGCTGGCAGACGTCGCGGCGGACGACCTGATCCTCGACATCGGCCCGAACAGCGCCGCCGCCCTCGCGGACGTGCTCGCGAAGGCAGGCACCATCGTCTGGAATGGCCCGGTCGGCGTGTTTGAGTTCGATCAGTTCGCAGGTGGTACCAAAACCATCGCTGCGGCGATTGCGGCCTCACCGGCCTTCTCCATCGCAGGCGGCGGCGACACCATCGCCGCGATCAACAAGTTCGGCATTGCCGACAAGGTGAGCTACATCTCGACGGCAGGCGGCGCGTTTCTCGAATTCCTCGAAGGCAAGACACTGCCGGCAGTCGCGGCGCTGGCAGCGCGGGCCTGACGCAGTTGTCACGACGCACGGTACGGCTGCTTTTGATGGTATAACTTTTTTGCAAACGTCATATTAGACAGGGCATAGCGGCCAATTTTTGCAAAAGTCGACTATTGCCATTTTCGGACGCAAAGCCATTTTCAGGGCTGATTTCAGAAAAAAGTTGTGTCGATTTTTGTCGGGCTCGTGGCGCAGTTGATCAATCCGGCACGCAATGCCCGAACCATGCCAGCAAGGTTTGGCACAATCTCGGATTGCCTTTCGGATGTTGCGCATGTTTCCCTACGACCGGTTCGTCAAGTTTGAAGAGTTGACCGCGTTGCTGCGTAAAGCAGTGGACGCACATCCGAAACTCGCGCGCATGGCCGCCATCGGCCAAAGCCACGAAGGGCGTTCAATCTGGGGCGTCACCCTTACAAACTACGCAACCGGCGAACCGCTGACCAAACCGGCGTTTTATGTTGACGCCAATATTCACGCGACGGAGCTTTCGGGCTCGGTCGCCGCGTTGAAGCTGATCGACACCCTGCTCTCGAATTACGGCAAGCGCGACGACATCACGCGCCTGCTCGACACCCGCACGCTGTACGTGATCCCTCGCGTGAACCCGGACGGCGCGGAATGGGCAATGGCCGACAAGCCGAAATACATCCGCTCGTCGACGCGTCCGTACCCGTACAACGAAGACGCCATCGAGGGGCTCGAAGCGGAAGACATCGATGGTGACGGACGCATCCTGATGATGCGGATTCCGGATGTCAACGGCCCATGGAAGAAACATGACACGGAGCCGCGCCTGATGGTGCGGCGCGATCCGGTGGAGTCCGGTGGCGAGTATTTCCGCATCGTGAGTGAAGGTCGCATCAAGGGCTACGATGGCTTCAACCTGCCAGTCGCCCGCGTGAAAACGGGGCTGGATCTGAACCGCAATTTCCCCGAAGAGTGGCGACCCGAGGGGCAGCAACTTGGTGCCGGCGACTTTCCAACCAGTGAACCCGAGGTTCGCGCCTGCGTCGAATTCATCAATAACCACCGCAACATTTGTGGTGGCCTGTTCTTCCACACCTGGAGCGGCGTATTGCTGCGACCGTTCGGCACCAAGGCCGACGACGAGATGCCACCCGAGGATTTGTGGGTGTTCCAGACACAGGGCAAGAAGGGCGAAGAACTGACCGGCTATCCCGCGATCAGCGTCTTCCACGAGTTCAAGTACCACCCGAAAGAAGTCATCACCGGTACTCAGGACTGGCTCTACACGGAGCTCGGTTCTTACTGCTGGGTGGTGGAGATCTGGTGCCCGATGCGTGAAGCCGGTATCAAGGACTACAAATACATCGACTGGTTCCGCGATCATCCGGTGGAGGACGACCTGAAACTCCTCAAGTGGACCGACGAAACGCACAAGGGCAAGGGCTACGTCGACTGGTATGAGTACGATCATCCGGATCTTGGCAAGGTGGAGCTCGGCGGCTGGAACCGTTTCCATACCTTCAGCAACCCGGCGCCGCACCTGATGGAAAAGGAAGTGGAGAAGTTTCCGGACTGGATCATTTTCCAGGCGCTGATGTCGCCCAAACTGGAATTGCATTCAACCAAAGTTACGGCGCTTGGCAACGATTTGTGGCGCGTCGATTTTGGTGTCCACAACACCGGACATTTGCCCTCGGACGTCAGCAAACTGACGCGCAACAAAAAGCATGTACGCGGCGTGGTCGCGGAAATCTCGTTGCCGGACGGTGCGGCCCTCGTCGAGGGCAAGCTGCGCGTTGAAGGCACACAGCTCGAAGGCCGCAACAACAATCACACGCTTGTGAGCTTCTTCCCCGGCGCCAATGCCACTCAGGATCGGCAACGCTTCACCTGGATCGTGCGCGGCAAAGCCGGCACCAGCATCAATCTCTCCGCGAAGCATGATCGCGCGGGAAGCGTCACCCAACAAATCACCTTGAGCTAGAGAGACACCATGTCAGGCGGCGGATTTCATGTACACGGACCCCATGATCACGAACTCGAGCATGCAGCGCAGCATGGATCGCACGGAGATTCACACGCCGGTGGCATCGCGGTAGTCACTGCGGTGATTGCCACCGTCGGCGCCATCTTTGCCTATATGGGCGGGGCCACGCAGGCCAACGCGGGACTCTACAAGAACGACGCGGCGATCAAGAAGACCGAGGCATCGAACCAGTGGAACTACTACCAGGCGAAGAGCAGCAAACAGAATCTGAGCGAACTGGCACTGGATCTGGCGCCGGAATCCAAAAAAGCGTTCTACACCGAAGAGATTGCGCGCTACAAAAAAGAGAAAGCGGACATCAAGAAGGATGCCGAGAAACTTGAAGCCGAAGCGAAAGAATGGGACAAGAAAAGCGGTGAAGAGATGCATCAGCACCATCGCTGGGCACAGGCAACGACCGCGCTGCAAATCGCCATTGCGCTGGCCGCCATCGCCTTGCTCACCAAGCGGCGCTGGGTGGAGTACGGCATGTATAGCGTCGCAGGCGTCGGGCTGGTAGTCGGTGCGTTGGCCGTGCTGCACATCTGAACACAGTGACTTTTCTCAACTTTTTCCTTCGTAATAGCCTTCTTCCGCAGAATCCGGTTGTGCCGAGAGGGCCGATGTGATCTCTGCCACGACGCGAAAGGAGGCGGGCCGCTTCGGCGGATCGCACGGTTCGCGCCGGACAGGTGTTGACCGTTGACCGCAATGTCTGCGGGATCGCTCACGGATC
>CAYMSY010000369.1:0-3516 GCA_964393195.1 uncultured Alcaligenaceae bacterium
GCAGGGCTCGCTGCCCTGAGAGTGGCGAGCACTATCTGCTGGAGCACAACCATGAAAAGACAACAACTACTGGGTGGCTTGGTGATTGTGGGTCTCATCGCTGGTTCTGGTTTCGGTATTTATCGAGTTGGAATGCAGCGCGGAATGACGATGGCGAGCAGTGCTTCAAACACCACCACAAGCGATGTTCCTGCGCAAGCTGGAGCCATTCCCCAAAGTGTTGCCGAAGGCGAAGATGCCACACGCCGCCACATCACGGCAGGCATCAAAGCCGGCGACATCGATCCCGAAACTGGCAAGAAGATCCTCTACTACCACGACCCGATGGTGCCGGGAAACAAGTTCGACAAGCCCGCCAAGTCACCCTTCATGGACATGATGCTGGTACCGGTTTACACCGAGGGCGACGCCGATCAAAGCAAGGTCACCGTCAGCTCGCGCATTCAACAGAATCTCGGTGTGCGCACGGCTCCGGTCGTGGAAGGCATGCTCTCGCCACAGGTGTCCGCCGTAGGCAGCATCGCCTACAACGAGCGCGATCAGGTGATCGTGCAGGCACGCGCCACCGGCTACGTCGAGCGTCTTTATGTGCGCGCCACGCTGGACCGTGTCGCCAAAGATCAGGCACTGGCCGAACTCTACGTGCCCGACTGGATTGCGGCGCAGGAAGAGTTTCTCTCGGTGCGGCGCATGCAGGGCACCGATCTGGCGTCGCTCGTGGATGGCGCTCGCCAGCGTATGCGGCAAGTGGGCATGAGCGATGCGCAGATTAGGCTGGTGGAGACTACAGGCATGACGCAACCCCGCGTCACCTTGACGTCGCCACAAAACGGCGTGGTGGTCGAACTGCTCGCACGGGAAGGCATGACCGTGATGTCTGGAGCAACACTGTTCCGCATCAACGGTTTGGGCACCGTTTGGGCCAATGCCGAAGTGCCGGAGACGCAGGCTGCGCTGCTGCGCCCAGGTGCGAAAGTCTCTGCCAAGAGCCCCGCCGTGCCGGGCACGACCTTCGAGGGCAAGGTGCAGGCGATCCTGCCCGAGGTCAACGCTGCGACGCGCACCATCAAGGCACGCTTGGAACTCGCCAATCCCGGCGCGCGCTTGGTTCCCGGCATGTTCGTCACCATGCAACTGACCGACAATCGTGCAGAAAAATCACTCTTGATCCCGACCGAAGCTGTGATCCAGACCGGCAAGCGCACCGTGGTGATGCTGGCCGAAGACAACGGCAAGTTCAGCCCCGTCGAGGTCGAAGCAGGCATCGAAAGCGACAACCAGACTGAGATCAAGCGCGGCCTGAAACTCGGTCAGCGCGTCGTCGTGTCCTCGCAATTCCTGATCGATTCCGAGGCAAGCCTCAAAGGCGTTGAAGCGCGTCTCAACGATGCGCCCAAACCCACCACCGCCAACACCGCCAAACGACATCAGAGCGAAGCGAAAGTTGAAGCCATCACCCGCGATGCGATCACGCTGTCGCACGATCCGATCCCGTCGATCAAGTGGCCGTCGATGACCATGGATTTCAAGCCACCGGAGAAGGGGTTGCCGCGCAACGTGCAGGCGGGGGATCGCGTGACGTTCGAGTTCTATGAGGCGGCAGAAGGAATTCCGCAAATCACGATCATCACACCGATGGCTCCAGAAGTAAAAGCCGCACCGTCCATCCCTGCCGCCCCAGCGGCCAAAGCCGGAACGAAACCATGATTGCGAGGCTCATCCGCTGGTCCATCGTCAACCGCTTTCTGGTGCTGCTGGCGACCGTGATGGTCAGCGCCTGGGGTGTCTACTCGGTACTCATGACCCCGCTCGACGCGCTGCCCGACCTGTCGGACGTGCAGGTGATCATCCGCACCACGTTTCCCGGTCAGGCACCGCGCATTGTCGAGAATCAGATTACCTATCCGCTGACCACGACCATGCTCTCGGTGCCCGGTGCCAAGACGGTGCGCGGCTATTCGTTCTTCGGCGACTCGTTCGTTTACGTGCTGTTCGAGGATGGCACCGACTTGTACTGGGCGCGATCCCGCGTGCTGGAATATCTCAATCAGGTGCAGTCGCGCCTGCCGCCTTCAGCCAAGGCCACACTCGGGCCTGACGCAACGGGCGTCGGCTGGATTTATCAGTATTCGCTGGCGGATCGCACCGGTAGCCAGGACGCCTCGCAACTGCGCGCCTTGCAGGACTGGTTTCTCAAATACGAATTGAAGACGGTGCCGAACGTCGCTGAGGTGGCCGCAGTCGGCGGCATGGTCCGGCAGTATCAAATCGTGCTCGATCCCGACAAACTGGCCGCGTACGGCATTTCGCATACCAAAGTGGTGAGCGCCATTCAGCGCGCCAATCAGGAGGCGGGTGGCTCGGTGCTGGAACTGGGCGAAGCCGAATACATGGTGCGCGCCTCGGGCTATCTGCAATCGCTGGACGACTTCCGTAAAGTGCCGTTAACGACCACCGATGCGGGCATCTCTGTGCGACTCGGCGACGTGGCGCGCGTGCAAGTCGGGCCGGAAATGCGCCGTGGCATCGGCGAGTTGGATGGCGAAGGCGAAGCGACCGGCGGCGTGATCGTGATGCGCTCTGGCAAGAACGCGCTGGAAACCATTGCAGCGGTCAAGGTGAAGCTCGCGCAGTTGCAGGCGAGTTTGCCAAAAGGCGTGGAGATTGTGCCCGTCTACGACCGCTCCGGGCTGATCAAACGCGCCGTCGACAACCTGGGCTACAAGCTGCTTGAAGAGTTTCTGGTGGTCGCCGTGGTGTGCTTCATCTTCCTGTTTCACCTGCGCTCGGCCTTTGTGGCCATCGTGTCGCTGCCGCTTGGCATTCTGGCGGCCTTCATCGTGATGCACTATCAGGGCGTCAACGCCAACATCATGTCGCTCGGCGGCATCGCCATCGCCATCGGTGCGATGGTGGATGCGGCGGTGGTGATGATCGAAAACGCGCACAAGCATCTGGAGCACTGGAACCATGCGCATCCGGGCGAAACACTCGACGGCGAGGCGCGATGGCAGGTGATTGGCGATTCAGCGGCGGAGGTTGGCCCCGCGCTGTTTTTCTCGTTGTTAATCATCACGCTGTCGTTCGTGCCGGTGTTCACGCTGGAGGCGCAGGAGGGGCGTCTGTTTGCGCCACTCGCTTTCACCAAGACCTATGCGATGGCGGCGGCGGCCGGGCTCTCGGTCACGCTGATTCCGGTGCTCATGGGCTACCTGATACGCGGTCGCATTCCTGATGAGAAGACCAATCCGCTCAATCGCCTGCTGATCGCGATGTATCGACCGCTGCTCAACTACGTGCTGGCCTGGCCCAAGCTCACGCTGGCTGCCGCAGCAGTGATTCTGGGGTTGAGTTTGTGGCCGTTGCAACACATCGGCGGCGAGTTTATGCCACGGCTGGATGAGGGTGACATTCTCTACATGCCTTCTGCGCTGCCGGGGCTGTCTGCCGGCAAAGCGGGAGAACTGTTGCAGCAGACGGATCGTCTGATCAAGACGGTGCCCGAGGTGCTCAGTG
>CAYMSY010000370.1:0-3512 GCA_964393195.1 uncultured Alcaligenaceae bacterium
GGCTGGCTGGCGGTCGATGATCCGATTCCTGCGGGCAGCACGGTCCTAGGCGGACTGTCCAAGCTGGGCAACACGGCAGAAATGCCGCAGACGTGGAGCGGCTATCGCTATATCGAACGCACTTTCACCAATGTGCGCTCATCGTTCGAATGGGCAAGCAAGGGAAAACACAGTTTTACCTACGAAATTCGCCTGACCACACCGGGCAAATTCGCGCTGCCGCCAACGCATGCGGAAGCGATGTATTCGCCAGAAGTCAATGGCCAACTGGGTAACGCGGTGTTTGAGATTGAGCCGTGAGATGCAGCACTAACGCGGATTGCCGGGTTTCGGCCCGGCTTATCCTTCGTTCGATGGTTTCTGCCGTTGCTGGAATCTGGGCGGCCGCCGGTCTGGCCGCGACGCTGCCCACCTTTGAAAACATCCGGGCGTCCTACGCTCCGAGCGACCGCCTGATCCTCGACCGAAACGGCGTAACGATCCAGCGCGTCCGCGTCGACGACAAAGTCCGTCGCGGCGCCTGGGCCTCGCTGGACGAGATGTCCCCTGCGCTGATCGATGCGGTACTCGCGTCTGAAGACAGACGTTTCTTCGACCACGGCGGTGTGGACTTCCGCGCGGCCGCCGCCGCAGCCGTCAGCAATTTGCGCGGCGGCGCGACGACACGTGGCGCGAGCAGCATTTCGATGCAGGTAGCGGCGATGATGGACAAGTCGCTGACACGCGCAAGCGACGGCCGCACGGTTGAGCAGAAGCTTGACCAGGTACAGGCAGCGTGGGCGCTGGAGCGCGCATGGAGCAAGCCACAGATTCTTGAGGTTTATCTCAACACGATCTTCTTTCGCGGCGAAATTCAGGGTATTACCGCAGCGGCGGAATATCTGTTCGGCAAGGCGCCGCATGGCCTTAACGCGACCGAGTCCGCGCTGCTGGCGGCATTGATCCGTGCTCCGCAGGCGCCGCGCGCGACGGTCGAGCGACGCGCCTGTGAACTCATCAGGGCGCTGGAAGCAAGAGGCGACTGCACGCAGGTCGCCTTTGCAATGGACCGCTGGGGCAGCGCAGCCCATCTGCGCGGCGACAGCGATTCCATCGCGCCGCATGTGGCACGTTATCTGCCGCACCGGGGATCAGGCGAAATGCCGATGGCAAAGACCACCATCGATCGTGATCTGCAACTGGCCGCACGCGACGCCATCGCCAGGCATTTGCAGCAGCTAGGCGGGCGCAATGCACACGATGCGGCGGTGGTGGTGATCGACAACAACAGTGGCGAAGTGCTCGCCTATGTTGGTTCGTCGGGACGTTTGTCCGCAGCGGGAGAGGTGGATGCGGCACGCGCGCCGCGTCAGGCCGGCTCGACATTGAAGCCGTTCATCTACGGACTCGGCCTTGACAGGAATCTCTTCACGGCGGCGACGCTGCTCGACGATGCGCCGTTCTCGGTTGATGCCGGTGGTGGTGCCTATACGCCACAAAACTACGCACATGAGTTCGTCGGCCCGGTCAGCGTGCGCACGGCGCTGGCGTCCTCGCTCAACGTGCCCGCCATTCGCGCGCTCACGCTCGTGGGTGTTGCGCCGACGCATGCGCTGCTGCGGCGTGCCGGCATGACGACGCTGCATGATGATCCGGATCACTATGGCTTTTCCCTTGCACTGGGCAGTGCCGATGTGTCGCTGCTTGAGCTGACCAATGCCTATCGGGCGATCGCCAATGGCGGCGTTACCTCGCCCGTCCTGTTCTCCGTCGGATCAGCGTCGGTCGCTACGAAGAATGCAGAAAAACGCCTGTTCTCCGAAGCCACCGCCTGGCTCATCACCGACATGCTCGCCGATCGCGGCGCGCGCTACGTGACGTTCGGTTTCGACAATCCGCTGGCACTCTCGCACTGGGCAGCCGTAAAAACCGGCACCAGCAAGGACATGCGTGACAACTGGACGATTGGCTACAACACGCGGGTCACCGTGGGCGTCTGGGTCGGCAATGCGAGCGGCGCACCGATGCACAACGTGACCGGCATTACCGGCGCCGGCCCGATCTGGGCCGACGTGATGGAGTCGGCGACCGCGAAATTCGGTGCGGGTCGTGCCACAGCGGCGCCCGCCAGTCTCATCCGGCGGCATGTGCGGTTTGTCACGGGCGACAGCAGCATCGAAGCTGGCCGGGACGAGTGGTTTTTGCGCGGTACCGAACCGGCGACCGGCACGATCGCAGCGCGCGAGGCAAGCGGTGCGGGCGCTCGCATCGTGGCGCCAACCGACGGCACCATCATCGCACTCGATCCCGATATTCCGCCAGCCAACCAGCGGGTGCTGCTGCAAAGCGGTGACGCCACTCAGGCAGGATGCTGGACGGTCAACGACGAACCGCTCGGTTGCTCGACAGCTGCCATACGCTGGACGCCAGTCGCCGGTGACGTGGTGATTCGGCTGCTGGATGCCGCAGGCAAGGAGCGTGATCGCGCGACGCTGCTGGTGCGTGGCTCGGTCAAGGTTGCGGAAAGCGCACCCGGCGGTCAGCGCGCCGACTAGCAACCGCGTCGCGACGTCCGTTTTGGCCAGTTTCTGTTGACAACTGAGCGTCGATTTCGCTATCAGCTTTAAGGCAAGACCTTTATTTAAAAGGGCATAAAGCGTCAAATGAGCAAAAGTCGACTTTAGGCTATTCTTCTATTTGAGCCCATATTGAATGGGCATTTCAACGTAAAGCTGTTAGGCGCATTACGTCGATATCGACCTGCTAAACCAGCGCTTCGGCAAACTCTCGCGCCACGAACGGCTGCAAGTCGTCGATGCCCTCGCCGACGCCGATGAAGCGCAGCGGAACCGGCCGCTCCTTGGCAATCGCGCAGATCACGCCGCCCTTGGCGCTGCCGTCGAGCTTGGTCATGATGAGGCCGGTAAGGCCGAGCGCGTCATCGAACGATTTGACCTGCGCCAGCGCGTTCTGCCCGGTGGTGCCGTCGAGCACGAGCAATACTTCATGCGGGGCGCTGTCCATCGCCTTGGCGATCACGCGCTTGGCTTTTTTCAGCTCGTCCATGAGATGCAACTGCGTCGGCAAGCGGCCCGCCGTGTCACACATCACGACATCGGTACCGCGCGCCTTGCCGGCACTGACGGCATCAAACATCACGGCGGCCGGATCACCGCCCGCCTGCTGGATAACGGTCACGTTGTTGCGCTCGCCCCAGATCGTGAGTTGTTCACGCGCTGCGGCACGAAACGTATCGCCCGCCGCGAGCAGCACGCTCGCGCCCTGTCCCTGTAGATACTTGGCCAGTTTGCCGATGCTGGTGGTTTTGCCGGCGCCGTTAACGCCCGCGATCATGATCACGAAGGGTGTTTCTTCTGCGACCTTGAACGGCTGCTCGAGCGGCTTCAGCAAGTCGGTCAAGGCGTCAACCAGCATCGCGCGCGGATCGCCTTCGCCGCCCGCCTGTTTCCAGCGTTTGCGCAGATCTTCAAGCAGGTGTTGCGTCGCGGCCATACCGCAATCGGCCATCAGCA
>CAYMSY010000371.1:0-3505 GCA_964393195.1 uncultured Alcaligenaceae bacterium
ATTCGGCGATCAGTAACGTACCCACAGGCAAGGAAGGCGGCCTGTTGGACATGTCTCCAATCAACACAGGCGCGCGCCTCGTGCCCATCACTTCGTCGGTTCTGGCGCGTTCAGCCACGAACGGCGAACTAGCCTGGGTGCCTGCCGCGCACACTTACTATGGTCTGCCGATGATCGGTTTCGCGATTTCGGTAGCGAAATACAACGCCGGTTCGCCGCAGCAGAATTTTGGTAATCTGAACGCGCTGACATCGCGCAGACGCATCGAATAGACGCGCGCAGCGGGTACTAGCCGGTGAGCTGCGCTTCCATCTCCTGTCGGAACGCGATCGCTTTCTGCTGCGCGACATTGCCCTCATCGAAAATGACGTCGTCCCAGCGCACCGTTTCGTGCGCGCCGACGTTGCGTTTGAGTTTGCAACCATGCGCGAGCCCGAGCGGCAGCGAACCGGTATCGACGGACTCTTTCGCGGGCAGAATTTTTCCGTACACCGTGTAACCACCTTCGCCATCGAGCGATTCGCCGTGCTTCAAATCGCGCTTGGCCGTGGCCACCACATCCGCACGCCAGTCGAGTGGACCGTCGTGCCACCACGCGAGCGGCGTGCCCGTGGGTTCGCCGCGCACACCGACGCTGGCGACGCTGATGCCCAACTCCAGCCCGATCAGGTGGTAGGGCTTGTACATGGCCGTGTATTCGCCGGTCTTATCTGTAACAAGGCCGTACTCCTTGAAGCAGCGGCGCACGTATTCACGTCCGGCGTCGTTACCTGCGCGGAACACGACGTACACGCCCCAGCGCAAATCGCGAAACACCGGACGACCGTCGCGCTCGACGCTGGAAATCACTTCGACCATGCCGCGCTGATCAAGCAGACCACCGACGCTGCGCGGTCGCAGCGAGTGCGCGAGGTCGTCAACACCGCATGGTGGAAACAACAAGCCGCGTGGCGGCGTCAGGCCGCAGCTATTGGCAATCGCCGTCATTTCGATCGCGCTCTTGGTGCCGTCGAGAAAACTGTTGAACATCTGCGCGTTCATGCCGCCGCGCGCTGCGTCTTCCGACGCAATGCCATAGTGCGGCCACACGGTAGCGGGCGTGCTCTCGTGATATTGCGGCAGATACTTGGTGCCCTTGCCCGCAGCAACGACCTCAAAGCCTGCCGCGCGGCACCAGTCCACCATCTCGCACACCAGCGCCGGCTGGTCACCGTACGCGAGCGAATACACGATGCCTGCTTCGCGCGCCTTGCGCGCAAGCAATGGGCCCGCGAGCGCATCGGCCTCCACGTTGACCATGATGATGTGCTTCTTTGCGTCGCAACACGCGAGCACATGCGCGATGCCGTGCGCGGGCGAGCCGGTGGCGTCGATGATGATCTCGAGTTCAGGTGCGGCAATCATCGCGAAGGCGTCGCTGGTGATGCAGGTGTTGCCGGTGGCGTGTGCATCCTTGAACGATGCGGCATCGAGCTTCGCCGCGTCCCAGCCGACATTGACCAGCGCCGCCTTCGCGCGATCCGGTGCAAGGTCGGCCACGGCCACCAAATGAATGCCCGGCGTGTGTTTCGCCTGCGACAGATACATCGAGCCGAATTTGCCAGCACCGATGAGGCCGACGCGCAGCAGCTTGCCGGCGATTTGACGTTGTTGCAGCAGTGCATGCAGGTTCATGAATTTCCTCCCGTACCGTATTTATCGCAACGCAAACAGCAATCCGAACGGAATGAACACAATGCTCGCGATATTGCCGACGAGCACGATGGATGCGACCTTTTCCGGTTCCTGCTTGTAGTAATCCGCCACCAGAAAATTGAGCACGGCCGGCGGCAGCGAACCGAACAGGAACACGAGTCCCACCTGTTCCTTCGTCATCGGCAACAGTCCGACCAGCATTCCGGCGACGAACAAACCGGTCAGCGGACAAATCGCGGCACCGAGCAGCGAATTGGAAAAATCTTCGCGCTTGACGTCGAGCATGCGCACGCCGAGCGACAGCAGCATCACCGGGATCGTGCAATCACCAATCATCTTCATCGGCGCGTGTACGCTGTCCGGCAAATGTGTGCCCGACAGCCCAAGCGCAGCGCCGATGACCGTGGCCCATACCATCGGGCTCTTGAGCAGCAGCTTGAGTTCGGCATGCTTATGCACGATGAACGCACCGACCGTGAAGTGCAGCAGATTGGACGTGGTGAACAGCGCCACCATGCCCGCCACGCCACTCGGACCGAACGCAAACAGCGCGAGCGGCAGTCCCATGTTGCCGCAGTTGTTGAACATCATCGGCGGCACAAAGGTGCGCGGATCCTGCCCCGAGAGCTTGGCATAGGGCCATGCAATCAGCCCGGACCCGATCACGATGGCAATCGAGGCCACCACCAGCGGCCACAGCGAAACCAGATCGACACTCTTGTCGGACAGGTTGGCGAGCACCAGAAACGGTCCGAACACGTCGAGGTTCAGCCGGTTGACCACCCGCATGTCGGGCTTCTTCCAAATGCGTCCAATCGCGTAGCCGAGCACGATGATCGCAATCACCGGCAGAACGATTTCAAGGATGCGCAGCGCGATGTTCATGGTTTGATCTTAAACGGCAATGCTCTTCTGAGCGCAACAAAAGTCCACGCAATGATGACCGCCTGAATGACCGCCATCAGGATGAATGCAGTTTCGTAGCCCTGCGCAGCATAACGGCCAGTTTCCGCCGTTGGAAACCGGTTTACCACCAGTCCGATGCCCCATTGCAGCAGAAAACCGAGGGCAAACATCAGGAAATTGAGCGTTGTTGACAGGCGGCCGCGCACCTCAGCCGGGAACATCGGAAACAGCGCAGCAAAGACGAGATTACCCGCCACATGAGTCAGACCGAAGGCGGTCATGACCAGTGCCGGATGTGACGTCCATGAAAACAGGAACGGCAACTGGCCGAGCAGCGCGCCGAGACAGCCCAGTGACGCAAACCACGCGCCGGACACCCCGCGCAGGATGAGCGTGGTCATCAGCTTTCCGAGGGTCACATTAGCGACCAGCATGCCCGCTGAAATCAGCAGCAGATAGCCGCCGATGTCCTTCGGCGCCATGTGTACGACATCGACCAGCCACGGCCCCGCCCACAGCCCCTGTACCGACAGTCCGATGGCGTTGGAGAAACAGGTAATCGGGGCGACCGCCCAGAACAACGGATTCCTGATGACCGCACTCAAGCCTCGCGCCTGCGACGGGTCCGCCGTCGCAGCGCCTGCCGGTGCGCCCGAAGTCGTCGACGGCGGGTCGGGCACGAGAAAGGCAAGCGTTGCCGACAGCAACAGCGTGATGAGGCCGATGGCGACAAACATCTGCTGCCAGCTCATCATCTGCAATAGCCAGAGCGCCGGCGCGGTGGACGCAATCGCACCGGCATTGCCAACGGCCAGCATGTAACCATTCATCGCCGGCAGCCGCTCGGGCGGCAACCACAGCCCGAACGTACGGATCGTCGCCATCAGGCACGCCGCAACACCGG
>CAYMSY010000372.1:0-3503 GCA_964393195.1 uncultured Alcaligenaceae bacterium
TGGTGCATGACTGCAACTACAACTGGAAGACCTTCGTCGAGGTCTATCTTGAGGACTACCACGTCGGGCCGTTTCATCCGGGGCTTGGCCAGTTTGTGACCTGCGACGATCTGGCGTGGGAATACGGCAACGAATTTTCGGTGCAGACCGTGGGCCTGTCGCGCGGTTTCGACAAACCGGGTTCGCCGACGTACAAGCGCTGGCACGATCAGGTGACGCAGTTCCGGCAGGGCGTACCACCGCCGCATGGTGCGATCTGGCTCACGTATTACCCGAACATCACGGTCGAGTGGTATCCGCACACGCTCGTCGTGTCGTCGCTGTGGCCGCAGTCGGTGGACCGCACGATCAACGTTGTCGAGTTTTATTACGCCGAAGAAGTTGCGCTGTTCGAGCGCGAATTCATCGAGGCACAACAGGCGGCGTACATGGAAACCTGCGTCGAGGACGACGAGATCGGTGTGCGCATGGACGCCGGTCGCAAGGCGCTGTACGAGCAGGGCCGGGTTGAGGTCGGCCCGTATCAAAGCCCGATGGAAGATGGCATGCAGCACTTCCACGAGTGGTACCGCGCGAAGCTCGGTGACGCGGTCACCCGGCTATAACTTTTTGACCAAATCGTTTCCGCATAGGGCTTAGGCCACGATTTCGCCTGAAGTCGACATCAGGCTTTCTTGCATTTAATAGCGCACAGAGTCCTTTCTGAATGCGCCTTCCATGCATTCATTGCAAAAAGCTGTGGATACATTCGCTACCGGCAAAAGATCGGCCGGGTGCACGGCACTGATTTAGCGCATGCCCTCGTCATAAACAGGGCAACTTGACAGCGTTTCTCCGTTATTCTTCGCAAAAGTTCACCGCCGTCCGGCGAGTGGGCGTCAGGAGGGCGAAGATGAAGATGCGGAATTGGGTTGCGGGTGTTGCGCTTGGCGTAGTCGTTGCCACCGGCGCATCAGCGCAAATTGTGGTCGGACAGACCGCCGGGTTTACCGGTGCCGTTGCGGCGACCGTCAAGGAAGCGACCGACGGCGCGAAACTCTACATCGACGCGATCAACGCCAAAGGCGGGGTCAACGGACAGAAGATCGAGCATGTCATGCTCGACGACAAGTTTGATCCGAAGACCGCTGCTGCCAACGCGCGCACGCTGATCACCGAGAACGGCGCCGTGGCGCTGTTCCTGACGCGCGGAACGCCGCACAATGAGTTGATCATCCCCGTGCTTGATGAACTGAAAGTGCCGCTGGTCGGACCGTCCACGGGCGCCATGCTGCTGCACAGTCCGGTGCGCAGAAACGTGTTCAATGTGCGTTCGACCTATCAGCGCGAAGCCGAGAAAGCGGTCGGCCTGCTGAGTTCGATCGGCATCACCAGCATCGGCGTGCTGCACGTCGACGACACCTTCGGCGCCGACGCCGTCGTCGGTATCAAGGCCGGATTTGAAGCCGCCAAGCTGACGCCCGTCTTCCTCGGCAAATATGACCGCACCAAGCCGGATTTCACCCAGCTTTCCGCCGACGTCAAGCGCGCGAGCCCGCAGGCAGTGATGGTGGTCGGTTCGGGTACCCATGTGGTGGACGCACTCAAGGCCATCCGTGCCGCCGGTTCACGTGCACAGCTGGTCACCTTGTCGAACAATGCATCGGGCGGCTTTGTCAAGGCGCTCGGCGAAAACGCACGCGGCACCATCATTACTCAGGTTTTTCCGAATGAGCGTTCAATTACCTCGCCCCTCGTGAAGGAAGCGCTGGCCCTGGCCAAAGCCAAAAACATCACCGAGGTGTCGCCCGCCATGCTCGAAGGTTTCGCTTCGGCCAAGGTGCTGGTCGAAGGCCTGCGTCGAGCCGGCGCCAACCCCACGGGCGAGAAGGTGCGAGCCGCGCTGGAAGCCATTCGCGGCTTTGATGTCGGCGGGCTCGAACTGAGCTATTCGCCGAGCGATCACACCGGCCTTGATTTTGTGGATCTGTCGATCATCAACAAGGACGGCAAGTTCACGCGCTGAGCTGGTACGCCGGCGCGGCAGGCATCGCCGGTCTGTTAGCGCCATGTCGCAATCGGGCGACGCGCGTTTGTAGAAAATGGGGGGATGGTCGCTCCCTCCGTTTCCACTGCCCCCGGCAAAGCCGCCTCCCGTGATCACGCGTGGCGCAAACGCCTGCTCCGGGGCATACTCGCTTTTGCCGCTATCGTTGTCTTGCTGCTTGGCCTGTCGGCATGGCTGGTGCCGCACGTCATCACGTCCACGCTGCCGGACTGGCTCAAGGAAAAGACCGGCCGTGAACTCAAGGTGCGCGAAGCATCATTCAATCCGTTCACGCTGCGCCTGCAGGTCGCGGGCGTCGCCCTCAATGATGGCGGCAAACCGCTGGCAAGCCTCGACGCGCTGGACGCAAAAGGCGGCTGGTCGACACTCACTCATTTTGCCTGGACCGCCGACAGCATCACGCTGACCAGGCCGGAAATTACGGCCCGTGTCGGCCGTGACGGATCGCTCGACTGGGTGCGTTTTCTCGATGCATTTCCGAAGTCGACGGAACCACCGAGCGACAAGGTGCCGCGCATCCTGCTGCATAAGCTCGCGATCGACAACGCATCGGTTCGCCTTAACGATGAACGTGCCGACGCACAGGAAAAGCGGCTCGAGCTGACGCCGATTTCATTCAGACTCGACAAATTATCGACGCTGCCGCAGGATCGCGGCGACTACGCCCTGCAGGCCACACTCAACGATCAGACGCGCATCCAGTGGAAAGGCCGCGTCGGCCTCAATCCGATCGAAAGTTCGGGCGATCTTGTCATCAGCAATCTGCCGCTCACACGCGTGCAGTCGATCGCCAACCTGAAATTGCCGGTAACCATCGACGGCGTCGCCAACCTCAGCGCCAATTACAGCGCTGCAGCAGGCACCGACTTCACGGCGGCAGGCATTGGCGGCGGCACGCTGGAAATCGTTGACCTTGCCGCCAGGCGGGACAAGGATCAGGCGAGCGTGAAGTCAGTCAAGGTTTCGCCACTGTCGGCGTCCTGGGCACGAACCAAATCCGCAGGCCGCGAAGATCAGGTGATCGCGCTGCTGCCGCTGTCGGCGACACTTGTGGGCGTCAGCCTGAGCACGGGCGAACAGAAGGACGCATTGCTCGCGATCGCCCAGATCGCAACGACACAACCGGTCAACATTGATCTCGCGGCGCAGCGCGTCGATGTGCCGCAGATCACTGTTGCCGGATTGCAGGCGGCACTTGAGCGTGGCCGCAACGGCGCGCTTGTTTTGCCGTTTGCCGCGATCAGCGCCGCATCGACCGATGCCGCCGTCGCGTTAGTACCGGCGCCGGTTGCAACGCCCAGCCCGGCCCCGGGACCTGTGTGGCGCATCAATGTGGCGGAAATCGCGGCCGACAAAGCCACGCTCGCATTGCGCGATCAATCCTTCGCGACGCCACAATCAGCATCCGCGAAACTGGATCTGACGCTTGGAGCGGCCGTCGAAACGGGCGACAAGA
>CAYMSY010000373.1:0-3258 GCA_964393195.1 uncultured Alcaligenaceae bacterium
GCGAACAAAGCGCTAAGCCCGCCGAGGCGTTGCGTGTCGCCTGCACTCAGGGGGCAAAGCAAACATTCAACTTGTACGCAACAAAGGAAACCACTGTACGCGTTTGGAGAGGGGCTCAAAACCTATGAGGAGTAACACTACATCTAGCCAACAAGAATTCAGGATGCTTGCTTGACGGCTAGGACTCGACGTGTTTACTTCACATGTGCTCAGCGCCTTCCTTGATCCCTTCAAACATGATTCATCGCACGAGCGTTTCAGGCCGGCTGCAATGCGCGTTATCCACACGTTTCCACAGTTCGACCCTGGCCCCGCAAAGCTCATGAGGGGCTGCGTCCAGTACGTTAGTGGCTGCACGGCCACGTGAAGCGTACGCAGAGCTTTCGTGGACGAGGTCATCGCGCCACGGCTGTTCGGTGCTACGCAATGGAGGGTTCCGGTTCCTGCAACTGACCAAAATGATCTGTCACGCGCGCACCAAGGGCGCGAAGTACCAAAGCACTTGCTGGGACATGCCCGAGATCGCGAGCGACGACCGCAGCGATTGCACGTGCGGCGAGTGGCGGCGGAACCTTCATCTCTCGAATCTCGTCTGCGATTAAGTGCAGCGTGTCCGTGGAGCAGGATGTGAGGAACTGTTTTGCACGCTCACATTGCCGCCTTGCCTGATCGTTCGAACGCCTGGTAAGCTCTTGTTCGGCCATTTCTGATTCCGCACGTCTGCTTTCTGCTAACTGGTCGGCGAGACCCTTCATAGCTTGTTGCAGCGCGGATTCGATTTCGCTAGGGAAATTGATCTTAGGGGATTCCAAAATAGCGACCAAGTGGCGATTCGGCACAGCGCCCGACTCCATCATGTGGCGGATGCGTGCAATGCATTTCTGATCCCGTAAATTGATGCCCCCAGCTCGACTGCCCACTAGGTTTTCAATGACTGTCATCAAATTGTCCAGAGAGGAAGGGGTTTCAATCTCTCTACTTGTATCTCTAATTCTTGGTATATGTGTTGGTGCGTGAATACCGCCCTTCGATGAGTGCGAGAGCGATAGATCCATGTTGCTTTTTTCACCACTGGAAATAGTGCAATTGGGGCATATCGACTGTAGGCGAACGAAATCAATCGACAGGAACGTTCTTTGATCAAACGGTTGCTCAATATGCTGCGCCTCGTAGATCACGGCGAGGTTGCGCAGATTTGTCAAAACTCGCCGAAACGGATACTTACTGAGCAAGAGATCCTCTTTTCGACCCTCATCGTTCCAACCGACGTACGGTCTCCCGGAGTGCATGACGCAAACCCATTTGCGTCCGCGATCAGAACTGCCTAGGCACATTCGAAAGAAAAGCTGTTGCAGAACCAATGCCTCATGCAATCCCACCACGCGCGCAAGCGCGGGTGAGACGGCAATCGTTTGTCCCGCAACCAGAACTTTTTCTGACCGATGTGTCACTTTGTCGTCTCGCTGTGTGTCGCCATCCAAGCTTCAAACTCATAAAGCTTGAAGCGCAGGGTACGACCCACTCGGATACCTGGCGGAAAGTCGGCGAATTGTTTTCGCCAGCGGAAGACCGTTGCACGATCAATACCCACAAGACGGGAAATTTCCGATTGACTGACATAAACCAGTTGACGATTACGAGGAGCGGTATTTGTGAGACGCGCAGGGGCAAGCAGCTCCCTATCCGCTGCCGCTGGAAACAATGTTGAGTGATGCATGCGTAACCTCTCGGCGTGCTCAATGAGCACGCATAGCGTTTCTAAATTAGCTAGGTGATTTAAGAGAGGAGGGCGCGCGAGGCGCAGCCCTTACAGAACTGTCGGCGGGCGGGGCAAAACCGGTGACAACACTGCATAGCGGACCGGTGCGGATACCGATGAGCTAGACAAATCAAGCGCACCAATCGCATCCATCAACGAAAATTGAATGACAATGACGGACAGGAGCGCCAAGAAACACATTGCGGCCCACCAACCTGTGGCGTGCTGCGCGAGCGTTCCGATTCCGGTTTCTTCACTCAATACGATGCCGACACTGACAAGCGCAGCGAATAGCAAACCAAGAACGAAAAAGGCCAAGAGAACCTTAGCCCCAGACCGCACACCACGCGCATAAATTGGTCGCTCGCGGAACAGGCCCTGCACAGCGTGCGCCAGCGAGCTTCCGTTGCAGAATGCGTCGATATGCGATTGACCCATTGGCGAATCATAGCGTGCTTTTTCGTAACAGTTGGTGGCGTGATGTTGCAATCAACCCACACGTGAAGCGGCTGTGTCGACTTTTGTGCCTATCTATTTTTCATCGTCTGGAAAACATGAATCGAATCAATAGGTAACGCGCGCTTTTCAATTGACGCCGGGTCCACCACTATCGAAGCCCCAACTGTTCTCAGTTGGGGCTTTTTTTCTTGTCCGATAGCGACAGTTGCCGCGACTTCTTGCGGAAACCTGTCGACTTCGCCGGTCGGTCATCTGGCCTGTTCTCGGCGACCTTTCGCTCTCTCCATGCCATTCTTCTCTCCGGCCTCGCTCTCCGCGAAAGGCCCGAAGTCTGCAGGGGGTCTGTCCGGCACCCTTTGAAATCAACGGGTTACGCGCGGACGGTTCAAGCGGGTGGATTGTGTCGTTGCCCACCGACGAGCGCTTCAAGCAATCGAGCGCGGCAGTGACCTGAATGCGACGCCACTGACTTGGCAGGACGCTAGCGGCGTCGCTGCAAGGGCGCAGCCAGGGGATCGCCAGCCTTGCGGCGGCGGAACAATGCGGCACGCGCCAGCATGATGGTCGTGATCGGGGCCGTGATCGACAGCACGATAATGATCAACCACATGTGCAGCGCGAGGCTCCCCTCTCGTACGCTGAAATGAACGATCGAGGCGAGGGCGACGATCCACGCGGCCAGCGTTGAGGCTAATGCGGGCGCATGCATGCGGAGGAAAAAGTCCGGCAGCCGCCACAAACCCAGCGCGGCTACCAGCACCACAGCGCCGCTGAGCAGCAGCAGTGCGGCCACGACGATCTCGATCAGCGGCGGCATGCTCAGATCACCTCGCCGCGCAGCAGAAACTTGGCCATCGCCATCGACCCGACGAAGCCGAACAACACCATCAACATAGCCCCCTCGAAATACATTTCGCTGTCATAGCGGATCGCCAGCACCAGCATGGTCAGCATGCCGACCACGTAGACGAAGTCCATCGCCAACACGCGATCCTGTGCGCTCGGCCCACGGAACAACCGCAACACCCCGATGGCCATGG
>CAYMSY010000373.1:3268-3496 GCA_964393195.1 uncultured Alcaligenaceae bacterium
TGGTGATCGCCAGCGACAGTAAATCGCTCATTCGAAAATCTCCTTCAGTGGATGTTCGTAGTCGCGCTTGAAATGCGCGATGAAGTTGGCCTCGTCGTCGAGGTCAAACACATGGATCAGCAAGGCACTGCGATCGGCTGCGAGTTCCGACCAGACGGTGCCCGGAATCACGGCGGTGATCATGGCTAGTGCCGCCAGTGCGTGTACGTCTTGTAATTCGAGCGGCAC
>CAYMSY010000374.1:0-2307 GCA_964393195.1 uncultured Alcaligenaceae bacterium
ATTGGTGAGGCCGGTCACAATGTGGTTGAGGACGGTCGTTCCCGCGCTGGTATCAGTGCCACCCGCTGGAACGGAGAGCGCGGTGATACCCGTGACGACACTCCCGCCATTGCTGCCCGCAGCCGCGTTCTCGATCACGCTGACGGTAACTCGCCCGTCGCCTGGCGTAACTCCGGTGATGGTGGGTGACTGCGGCACTGTTGCCGGTGTGACGCTGTTTGATGGCAACGACGGGGCGCTGTTGCCGACCCCATTCGTTGCGATGACGGTGAACGTGTAGGCGGTGCCGTTGCTCAGTCCCGTTATGTTGCGAGTGACGGTAGTCGTTCCCGCTGCCGCGTCAATGCCGCCTGCAGGATTCGACGTGACGGTGTAGCCGGTGATGGCGGTGCTGCCGGCGATGGCGGGCGGTGTGAAGCTGACGCTTGCCGAGGCGTTACCGCGCGTCGCGGTGACACCTGTTGGCGCATCGGGCACGCGCGGCGCAACGGTGATAACGACGCAGGGCATGCCGAGGCTGCTGGCCGTTATTCCGCTCGTGTTCTGGATCGTGCCCTGAAAACACACCGGATGATCGCCGTAGTCAGCGAAGGTGGGGGCCCATGACAGCGTGGCCGTTCGCGAGGATCCGGCGCCGGATAACGCACTCAACGTGGCGCCAACGGGCAACGGCGAGTTGAACAGGGTCATCGATTGCAGTTGCGGTGCCGTGCTGGTGACCGTGATTGGAATCGATAGCGCGACGCCGCCGGTTGCTGCGTAGGTTGAAGCGACAGTCACCGATGGCGGTGGCGCACAGACATTGGGTGTTGACACGCAGGTGGGAATGACGTTCACGATCATGTCCATCGGAACGGAATCCTGCTGCGCGCCAACGGAATTGACCCGAGACGCATCGAACTGAACCGCATACTTTCCGGCGGACTGCGGTGTCCACAAAACCGTGCCCACGTTACTCAACTGTAATGCGGGTGAGCAAAACCCAATGAGAGGTTCCGCCGTGCATTGGGTGCAGGGGTAACTTGGGCTACCGGGGGCGCAGGCCGGGATACCGACCGGCCGCGCGGTCGTCAACAAGGAGTTGGCAGTCGGTGCCACACGCGCGAACAGGGATAGTTCCTCGGGTCGGGACATCGGCAGCGTGAACATGTTGACCAGCGACTGCGTTGCATAGACGCGCGGCAACGCAGCCATTCTTGCTGATCGCCATTTGTTCAAGCTCTGCAGCGGCGGCACTGCCAGCACGACTCGGTAGGAGGCGTCATTGTTGCCTTCGGCGAGATCGGAAGCGCGGCAACATCCCTCAAATGTCAGCGATGCCAGCGTCTTGCCGCCGGTAATCGTCCCAACATAGCGAGTCGTAATCAGATCCTCGATCGCGTTGACTGCAATCACCTGGGCTATCACTGTCAGGGTGCCGCTCACGCCACTCGTAAAGGCGTAGCTGATCGTGCCGATATTTATCGTGGCCCCTACCCCAGGGTTGGCGCCTTCAGTCCACGGAAACGACCGGCGCCAGGTGGAATCAAAAGTGACAGTAACGGTATCGTTGATGGTCGGGCTTGCGACGACTGGCGCCCGTTCGGCATGGATGGTTGCGCCCTGAAAATGCGTCGCCTGCGCGAGGCGCGAAGCGCCCGCAAGCATGAGCGACAGCAGAAAGAGGGCGCCGATCAGGGGGCGGTGAAAGATGCTTTGTTGCACGGCGTCTATCCATTGTGTTGTGTGCACAGCGGCCAGCGTGTGCGTTTTTTAGTGTCGCGCATCTATTGAGTGCTTGCGCGCCTGATCAGCAAGAGTGTAGAGAAAGTTCTTAGCGCCGTACGGCCGGCGCCTCGATCGGCAAGCCCTGCGCCCGCCACGCCAGATACAGCTCCAGATCGGCGAGGATCGGATCGCTTGCGGCGGGTACTACGGTTTCCATGCCAAAGAAGCAGGCGCGCAGGCGGCGGTTGAGCGAGCCGAGCGTCTGCCATTCGACGCGATACGCCGGGTAGCCGACGCCGTAGCCCTGGCTGATGGCCTGATTGCGCACGCGCTTGCCGTGGAGCTTGTCGTGACAGCTGCGGCAGTCGAAGTCGAGCTTGCCCTGCACGCGCGTGTACTCGCTGTGTGCGCGCTGCCATGCCGCGCTTTGCGTGACGTTCGTGGGCAATCGTTGCGCCTGTCCGCGTGACGAGAACGCGAGATAGGCGGCCAGCGCGAGCAGTGGTTGACTTTCAATGGCGTATGCCGGTTTCCTTACGCGTACTGTCTGGCAGCGGTTGATCTGCATCTCAAGTGTGGTGACGCTGCCGTCATCGTTCA
>CAYMSY010000374.1:2407-3489 GCA_964393195.1 uncultured Alcaligenaceae bacterium
GTCTGGCAGCGGTTGATCTGCATCTCAAGTGTGGTGACGCTGCCGTCATCGTTCAGGCGGGGCAATTTGCTGGCCATGCCGCTGGCGTTGGCGTGGCAGTCAACGCACTCTTTCGCAAACAGTTCACGACCCTGATCAACCCACAGCATGCCGGGGTTGAGGTCGTCATCCTTTTGTTGCGCCTGAAGCGTCGCGCTGGTGAAGCTTGAGCCGGAGCGAACGGCGTTTTTCGCGATGAAAGGTTGTGCGGCCGCCGTTGACTGCGCATCGCCGGCGGGAATCAGGACAAGCGAAACCAGCGATGCAAGCAATCTCGCATGGCCTTTGAAGCAAGACTGCAAGCCGCTACGCCCCCGCCACCCGCACACTTGCGCTGATTGAGCCGGTGTTGCCAAGCTGGTCGCGCCAGCGCGCACTGAAGCGTCCGCTCTGCTTCACGGCCACGACGAATATCAGAAACGGATTGGCGGTGAGCGCATTCATGGTGCGCGCAGTGAACACCGGCTGGCCTTCGAAATCAAGCGACAGCGACTCCAGCAGATTGCCTTCAATGATGTCGCCGTTGACGTCGCGACGAAACCCCGTTTCCATTGGATGCTGGATCAACAGTCGCACCTGAAACTCCTCGCCCGCCCGCACGAGCGGCGGCACGATCAGGCGCGCGTTGCGACCGGGTGGTGGTTCCGTGCTCATCAGGTACCGTCGAAGCAGGCGCTGCCGGTCAGGTGCACGTTTACCGAGTGCTGCCACAGCGTTCCGTCAGACAGTTGAGCGACGCCGATCACGGTTTGCGTGGCGCCGAGACGAATCGACGTGGTCAGCCGTGGTTGCGACAGCACCGATCCCAGTTCGATTTCGAGCGCAACCGGACGCGGGTTGAGTGGCGCCAGAATGCCCAGCCTGGCCACGCGGCGGTCCTTGAGCGTTGCCGGATCAACGAACAGCACGACTGGCACCGATGCCCCGGTTTCGGCAATGATCGGAATGTCGAGCGACAGGCCACCACGCTCGACCTTGATGCCGCGAACCCGCTCATCGAGTGGTGGCAGAGGCGGCAGCGTTTGAGCGCAGACATGCAGTGC
>CAYMSY010000375.1:0-3481 GCA_964393195.1 uncultured Alcaligenaceae bacterium
AGATCCGTCCGTGGGCGATGAAAAAGGAAGTCACGACGATCCATCGTTCGGACGACCGTCCTGAAGCGCGCTTCGCCAAAGTGTCAGGTGGCGGTTCGTAATCAGAACTGTCTTCCAGACGCCAAAAAGGCACCTTCGGGTGCTTTTTTTGTTTTCGCGTGATGATCAGCTTTTTGTCAAAACCCTCATCCAATAAGGACTCAAAGCGTTAAATGACTAAAACTCGATTTCATGCATTTTCACGGCTCATGCCCTTTGTAATAAGGGTTTTCACAAAAAGCTGATAGTCCAAATATTCATCCGATACGATGAGGTTGACCGCAAGTTTGAGCTCGCAGCACGCTCGCCGCGTAGTGAAAATCGGGCGCTCGCAGCCCGAAATCAGGTGCCCTGCCCTACCTTGCGCTGAAGGATGACCTTCGACGTATTGAAATCGGCCGGTGCCGAGGTGTGCTCGTGGGTGACTTTCCACGAACCTTGCGCGGACCGCAGCGACCAGGTCATGCGGTTGGTCAGCGAGCGCAGGAAAATCCCGGCCGGCGACTCGGCCTGATAGGTCACGAACGCATGGACGACCGCCAGATCGGGCGTCACGGTCGTGCGCACCTCCTTGAAGCTGACGACGACGCGTTCGCTGTCCAGCGAACCGAACCAGTCCGTCACCACTGCACGCCATGCGTCCGCGCCCTCGTACGACCATTCGCCCCACAGATCAAAGATGCAGACATCATCTGCGTACAAGCTCATGAACGCGTCGACGTCCCTGGCGAGCACTGCGGCGGCGTAGGCGTTCAGAACTTCGGTGATGGTGGTTTCAGTGTTTTGCATGCCCGGCCTGTATCAGTTCATCGTCTTCTTTTCAATGTTCAACTTTTCTCGCAAATGACCATTTAATAGGGCTTGCAACACGATAGAAACACGTTCACGAACGGCAACGGTGCTGGTGCCGCAAGAACGATTCGTGAGTGATGTTTCATGGTTTCTCCCGTCGTTTCAAGTATTCAACATAGCGGCCATAGGGCGCATAATTTTCTTGAATCCGACTCGCTGCACGAGAGGAAACAACACCGCTAAGCTGTTCAATCTGGGTCACGCTTGAAGTCTTAGTCAGCTCACCGCGGCGGTACGCAAAACCAAACTCAATTCCCACTGCCCACTCGTAAGGAGTCACGCCAATGGCACGCATCAGTTCAAATTGCGACTCTTCTAACCTTACATAATCTGGCGTCCCGAGCCTGTATTGCAAGTCATCCGTCAGCCGCTCCGCCAGCTTTGCAAGCACTTCGACTCGAGACCCCGCCAACTTCGTCATCACGATGGTGATGTCCCGATCCTGCCATCGATGCATGTCGTCGGTGGCCCAGCGATATCGATCACCTGGGTCGGCTTCATAGCCCAGGGTGATGGCAGCAAACGACGGGTGAACGCTGAACCAACCCCAGCGTCCGTCCCGGAATGCACTCGGTCGGTCAAACCGGAACCGGCCCTGCTCGTCTGTTTGTGTAATCGCAGAAGCTATTTGTAGCGATTGCCCACACGAACTGTGCGGCGCAGGAATTGGAATGCAGAACGCCGTGCCGTACCAGCCTTGACTCACCCACACGCCCGCCATCGGTTTTTGAGTCCCGGCATCCATCACGACCCCCTCGGTCGGAAAGCCAATCGACGCACACTGGCTGAGCAGCAGCGCAACTGCAACCAACGCGATCCACAATGTGGCTTTCGTGGATAGCTGTTTTCGGACTAAAGGGTCGCGGTTCATTCAATTTCAATATTCACATTTTGAAATTCAGCTTTTATCGCAAATGACCTATACAAAGGGCTCACAACTCAAAAACGGCAAAACCCGACTTTCAGCACTTTTCGCCTAAAAGCCCTTTGCGAAGGTCATTTCAGAAGAAAGCTAATAGGAAAAATAGACTGTAAATCAGGCTGCAAACCCCTTCTCCCACTTGCCCGCCTTCATCACCCCCGCCAGCGTTTTCTCGGGCTCGCACATGAGCAGGATGTCCTGCGTCGGATCGCCGTTGACGACGACCAGATCGGCGTGCGCGCCGGGGGCGATGACGCCGAGTTTGCCCTCCTGGTTGAGCACTTTGGCGGCGACGCTGGTTGCGCTTTGCAGGATTTCCACCGGCGTCTGCACGGTCGAGCGCAGGCGCCATTCGATGGCCTGTTGCGGATGCATGGCACCCAGCAGGTCGGTGCCGAATGCGATCGGTATGCCTTCCGCTTTGGCAATCGCAATCGCCTTGGTGCCGGCATCCTTCACTCGGTCCAGTTTGCCCAGCATTTCGGCAGACCACAGCAGCCGTTTGCCTTCGTCGGCCAGCACGGCGTACGTCGCGAGCGTCGGCACCAGGAACGCGCCTTCCGACTTCATGACTTTGGCCGTGGCCTCATCGAGCAAATTGCCGTGTTCGATCGTGCGTACGCCGCACTGCACTGCGCGCGTAATCGAGCGCGGCGAGTACGCGTGCGCCATGACGTAGGTGTTGGCGGCGGTGGCCTCTTCACAGGCAGCGGTCAATTCTTCCAGCGAATACTGTGTACCGTCGATCGGATCGGTCGGGCTCGCGACGCCGCCGCCGGCCATGATCTTGATCTGGTTAGCGCCGTGTCGCAACTGCTCGCGCACCGCGCGACGCACTTCGGGCACGCCATCGGCCAGCGCGGGGAACAGGCCCAGCCCGGCGCAGGTGCAGATGAATTCCTTGACGCCACGCGGGCGGATATCGGCGTGGCCGCCGGTCTGGGACAACGGCGCACCCGCGATGAATAGGCGCGGTCCGCGCATGAAGCCTCGCTCGATCGCGAGCTGCACGCCATAGTCGGCGCCCGCCGCATCGCGCACGGTGGTGAAGCCGCGCTCCAGCATGCCCGCGAGAATATGCGTTGCCTGCGCCGTGATGTAACTCGGCGGCTGCATCGAGAGCTGCCAGACGTCGTGATGCACCGCCATGACGTGAACGTGGCAGTCGATGAGGCCCGGCAGCACGATGCGACCGCCGAGATCGAGACTTTCGGCACCTGCGGGCACCGCGTCGCCAACGGCAATCGACTCGATCAGGCCATCGATGATGGCCAGCGTCGACGGCGCGCCAACGACGCCCGAAATACTGTCAAACACACGGGCGTTGCGGAGAAATTGTCGAGACATTTCAAGGACCTGCAAGAACACACCTGCGCAACCAGCGGCAGTTAATGGTTTACGCAAATTTGGTTAAAAGATATAAAGACGGCAACTGAAAGAAAAACATGCCAATGGCCAGCGACGACCTGTTTCAGCGTGCTGCGGGCGGCGATCCTGCCGCGATGAGCAAGCTGTACTCGGAACTGTACCCCGAAATCAAGCGGGTGGCCCGCGCGCGTCTCGCGCAGGCAGGTGGCGTGACCGGTCTCAACGCAACGGCGCTGGTGCATGAAGGCTTCATGCGCATGGCCGAGCGCGAAGGCCTGCAGGGCGATACCCGGGTCCAGT
>CAYMSY010000376.1:0-1820 GCA_964393195.1 uncultured Alcaligenaceae bacterium
ACCAGTGACCCCTGCCGTGTGAAGGCAGTGCTCTACCGCTGAGCTAACCGCCCAATACATGAATTCTAGCAAGGCTGACTGTGTCCAGCCGTCGCTGTGTGAGGGCGATGGGCGGAGGGTTGGACGGGCGTTGTGAAGGGCCAAAAAAGTCGTTCAGCTTTTTTATGCAATCCTTATTGCAAAGGGCTTGGAGGTGAATAATGACGCTTATCGACTTTCGGCTATTTTTAGGCTTGAGCCCTTATTGGATAAGCTTTTCCGTGAAAAGCCATCAGGCTTTGCGGCACACGATCAGGTAGTTGACGGTTGTGTCGGGCGTCCACTTTGCGGTGTGGGTGAACGGGTTGTAGTCCATGCCGCGCATTTCGACGAGTTGCAGGCCGGCGCTGCGTGCGAAACCCACGAGCTCCGACGGTTTCAGGAACTTGGCGTAATCGTGGGTGCCTTTCGGCAGCAGGCCGAGCACGTATTCGGCGCCGAGTACCGCCGTTGCGTAAGCCTTTGGCGTGCGTGAAATGGTGCTGAAGAAGACCATCGCACCGGGTTTGGCGAGCTTCGCGCAGGCAGTGACGACGGACGCTGGATCGGGCACGTGTTCGAGCATTTCGAGGCAGGTGACGATGTCGAATTGTTCGCCGTGTTCCGCTGCCATGGCCTCGGCGGTCGCTTCGCGGTAGTCGACCACGATGTTGGCTTCCAGCGCATGCAATTTGGCGACGGCGAGCGCCTTGCCAGCCATGTCGACGCCGGTGACCTGCGCCCCCATTCGCGCCAGACCTTCCGAGACCAGGCCGCCGCCGCAGCCAATGTCGACCGCGCGCTTGCCCTTGACGCCGCCGCTGCTCACGTCGATCAGGGCGAGGCGCAGCGGATTGATGTCATGCAATGGCCGGAATTTGCCGTGCGGGTCCCACCACTGGCTGGCGAGCGCCGAAAACTTTTCGAGCTCGGCGGGATCGGTATTGGTGGTGTTTGCTTGAGGGGGTTCGGTGCGGGACATGATGGAAAGATCAGGTGCGTAATGCGTTGACGCGTTCGGCGAGGGCGGCGACCTGCGGTGCCAATTCTGCCATCGTACGCGCACCCTGGCCGACGAGCTTGCCATCGGTCACCCGTGCCTGACCGGCGACCCAGACGTGACTGACCTCGGCGCGGCTTGCGGCATAGACGAAGTGCGACACCGGATCGAACAGCGGCTGCATGCCGGGCGTATCGAGCCGCACGGCGATGAGGTCAGCCGCCTTGCCAGTTTCGAGCGAGCCCGTCACGGCGCCAATGCCGATGGCGCGCGCGCCGCCGAGCGTGGCCATGGTGAACGCCTGCGTGGCGGTGATGGCCGAAGCGTCATTTGCCTGCACTTTACCGATCAGGGCAGCCAGGCGCATTTCCTCAAACATGTCGAGACGGTTGTTGCTGGCGGCACCATCGGTACCGAGGCCAACGTTGACGCCTGCCTTGAGCAGGTCGCCGACAGGGGCGAGGCCGCTGGCGAGCTTGAGGTTCGAGGACGGGCAGTGCACCACCGACGAGCCGTAGCGGGCGAGGGTGGCGATGTCTTCAGTGTTGAGATGCACGCCGTGGGCGGCGAAGAAATCCGGACCGAGGACACCGAGACGGGCCAGGCGCGCGGTCGGGCGCTCACCCGTCTGCGCGAGGGCGTCGGTGACTTCGTGCGCGGTTTCCTGAAGGTGAGTGTGAACCGGCAAGCCCAGTTCGTTGGCGAAGGCCAGAACACGCTCGAAGGTTGTATCGGCAGCGGTGTAAGGCGCGTGCGGCGCGAGTGCGAAAGAGAGCATCGGCTCGTCGGCAAACTCGTCGCG
>CAYMSY010000376.1:1920-3475 GCA_964393195.1 uncultured Alcaligenaceae bacterium
CGGTCGCGGTGATCAGCCAGCGGGCAGAAATGAGAGTGAACATGGGGACTTCCGGTAGCGAAAAAACAAAACCCCGCCGGAGCGGGGTTTTGCATGAAGCGGAGAACCGTTACTTGCGGATAACGATTTCGCCCTTGACTTCAACCTCAACACGACGGTGCGGTTGCAGGCAGGCAATCAGTTCCTTGCGGTTCTTCTGCTCGCACTTCACACCCGGTACCGGTTGGGTCTTGCCCATGCCGAGGGTTTCGATCTTGTCTTTGGCTACGCCCTTGCTGCCGAGGTAAGCGGCAACAGCAGCAGCACGACGCTCCGACAGCTTCTGGTTGTAAGCCTGCGAACCGAGGCGATCGGTGTGGCCGGTTACCAGAACGAGTTCCAGTTTTTGCACTTCCTTGATGCGGGAAACGATTTCGCGATCAAGAACGGCCTGACCTTCAGCTTTCAGCACAGCCTTGTCGAAGTCAAACAGCGCTTTCGACGCGAGCGTGATCTTCTGGACAGCCGGTGCGGGCGGCGGAGCCGGGGGAGCTTTGGGTGGAGCCGGTGGCGTAACCGGTGCCGTCGTGGCCGGAGGAGCTACCGGAGCTGAGGGAGCTACAGGAGCCGGAGCAGCCTTCTTGACGAGGTCAGGATCGCATTCAGCGATGGCCATCGCCGGGGTCCAGAAACCAGTGCGCCAGCACAGATTGCTGATGGCGTTGTTGCCATAGTTGCCGCTGCGGACAACGTTGTTGGCGGCGGCGCCGGTGGCGGAAAGAACGTAGGCGCTGTTGGCCGGTGTGGCTTGCGCGAACACTACGCTCGCGGAAAGCGCAACCACTGCACCCGAGACAGCGCTAGCGATTAAGCGAAGTTTCATTGATTTTGTACCCCTTGAAGGCTTGAGTCGATGTCACGGTGACGTTGCATTGCCCACCCGCAGACGCGAGTACACATCGCAAAGTCCCCTCCTAACGCAATATAACACCGCCTTTTTAGGGGGTGCAACGCGCTTCTGTCATCTCGCGAACTTGTCCTACAAACGCTTGCCGACGTGTGGCAGATACGCAACTTGGATGGCTGACGCCGGATGGGCAGCAACCCTTAAAATAGCGGGTTGACCTTTTCGCTCCCATCGTCTGGTAACCGACCCCGTTATGGATCAATTCGCAAAAGAAACGCTTCCGATCAGCCTCGAACAGGAGATGCGCTCATCCTACCTCGATTACGCCATGAGCGTGATTGTGGGCCGCGCGTTGCCCGATGTGCGCGACGGACTGAAGCCGGTGCATCGCCGCGTGCTGTACGGCATGCACGAGACCAATAACGTGCATAACCGGCCTTATGTGAAGTGCGCGCGTGTGGTGGGCGAGGTGATGGGCAAGTTCCATCCGCACGGCGACGCGTCGATTTATGACACGCTGGTCCGAATGGCGCAGGACTTTTCCATGCGCTACACGCTGGTCGACGGTCAGGGTAACTTTGGCTCGGTGGACGGCGATAACGCCGCCGCGATGCGCTACACCGAGTGCCGTCTGCAGAAAATCACCGCCGAGATGCTTGTCTATCTGGA
>CAYMSY010000377.1:0-3471 GCA_964393195.1 uncultured Alcaligenaceae bacterium
CCGTTCCGGCATCGAGAATGTCCGCCATCTTGTCGGAGTCGTACTCATTCATCTGACAACCAAAGGTGCGGATGAAGAGCTTCTTTTTGTGACCGGTTACGGTGGTGGCAGGCGCAGCGACGGACGCTGCAGAGGAGGTAGGTGTGTCTTGCATGGTGCAGGGCGCGCGGCTTTATCCGGCGGTGCTGTAGGTGAAAACACAATTTTACGGGGATGTGACGCGCCGCGTCGATTGCAGGCGAAAACCGCTCGCGTAATTCTGCTGCGGATTGCCCGTTCTGAACGATGATTGATTGAACGCGACACCGATCATGGGCAAACCGTAGAACGTGTGCGGACCGGTCGCCACGGACACGACACCGGTCACCGCATCAACACTGGCAATGCTTCCACTGGCTGCGATCAAGCGCGCGAGCGGTGACGATGGTCGCAGGCGGGTTTTGCCACCTTCTTTGCCGGGAACGACAACTGCACCGCCTCCATTTTGGTTACCTACATACCCATAAGTACTTGTGGACCCAAAAGTCAGATCGCCTCCTGCGGAATTTACGCCGCCAAAGCTCAGGGCGTTTGCTCCAAAACACAAGGCGCGCCTGCGCGAAGGTGGGCATACAAAGCCACAAGATTCATCCGCCAAAACAGACTCTCGATCAAATGACGTCAGTGTCATGTCATCGCATGCTGTGCCCGTTGTCCCGTCCCACGGTTTTGAATAAGGTTCCGTTGCAATGCCCTGCGTATAGAAACGCTTCGTCGGCATCGCGATGGCCCAAGTAGTGGCGATCGTGCCATCAACGGTAAATGCGTGCTCACCCATAAGTTGCTCTGTCATCAGGACGGCGGATACCGCATCAATTGAACGCTGAAACTTCGAAAAGTACGCCTTGCCACCTTGGTCAACGATGGCGGTTACGTTCCCACCGCTAGTCAAATCAGGCAACGGCGATGTACTCACCGTCAGTTGCGGCGAAACACCATTGCTGGACGCCCAAAAACCGTTCAGCGCAACCGGTGTGTACTCGGCGCTCGCACCACCAAGCACATTAACCAGAGATGTAGCTCCCGACAGTCCGCCGTTTGGCACAGAAATGTCAGCCGAAAAGTACCGAAGTAGATCAGTATCGCCAAGCAGATTGCATTGCGACGGCGAGTAAGCATTGCTCCATATCTGGCGTGCCAATGGGCTCAACGCCTCGCGATCAAACGGAATCGAAGCCATCTCAATGACTTCAAAATATCCGTCACGCGTGCGGTCGATCGTCTGCATTGCGACGGAATCCCCGTCGGCCACATAGGCCTGATTGCTGAACGCGAGACTACGAGTCGTCACCACCGATCCAGTCTCCGTGATCGCCGTCGTGGTGCGCAGATTTGGCCAGCTGCACGAGAAATCATTCGAAACGAGCTTCGGCGGCAGGTCCGCAGCACTTCCCGCCACTACTGCGCCCGTCCACACGTCCTCTGCGGCCAAAAAGATATTGAGCGACGCTACCAGTGCACCGTTCTTGCCTTCCAGAAAGCGCAGCTTCACCGCCTTGCCGTTGGCGGAATCGTTGTTGACGATCGAAAGCAGCGTCGTCCAGCCATTGCGAACGGTGTAGTACGGATAAATCAGCACCTGGCCAATCCCATCCGGATTTACGTGAACGGGCTGCGCCTGAACAACAGATGAACCGCACAGCAGCGCGCTCACCGCAAAGGCGACACGACGAACAGCAAGTGTCATGGCGTTCCCTGACTATCGTGAAAGTTGAATCTTTATTATGCGCCCGTCATATGTCTGTCTGATTCAACATACATGATGCTGGCCACTTCCCCTTTGTGCTCCGTAGATCACTGCCGCAACGAACGGCACTTCTCATCCAGCTTGTCGTCACGTGGCGCTTTTGGACCACTTGGGAATATCTGATCTATGGACTGGTTACAAAGCGGATCAAATGATCTCGCTGCGTCACGGCGCAACCGTTCGTCGGCCGTCAACGACGGCGCGACCGAGGGCGGTACGCGCGAACGCTGATTGTTGAGCTCGCGCGCGGCATCGCGCGCCGCATTGGCGCGGGATTTGTACGGATCAAACCCGTCCGACTTGTTAGGCGGCAGATTGAACGCAGGAAGCTTGTCGTCTGCGGCGCGTCCTGCTCCCGGCGACGGTTCCGGCGGACGTGGTGCCGGCAATGTCACGGTAGAAGGCCGGTTGCCCGGAAAGAGCGACGCGCCAGCCGAAGGTGTACTGGCCGGTGCGCCGGTCACGGGACCGCTTGTCGCGCTTGATGAAGGTGTCGCCGACGACGTGGCGGAAGCAGCGGCAGCTGCCGGCGCTGCTTGGGCGGCTGGGGCAGCCGGAGCCGCTTGCGACGTCGGCGCGGCCGTCACCGCCGGGGCAGGCGCTGGAGCGGCGGCCGGTTGTGGTGCAGCGACAGGCGTTGCGACTGGTGTCGCGGCACTCGCGGCAGGCACAGGCGTCGGCGGCGCCACCGGTGCAGGCGCGGCGGCCGGCGGGGTCGGGGTCGCCACCGGAGGCGCGATTGGCAGCGGCACTGCCGGAGCGGTCGGTGCAGCAGGCGCAGCCTTCACCGGTTCCGGGGCGGCAGCGGCGGGCGCCGGCGGCGGCATCACAGGCGGCGGCGTAATTGCCTTTGGCTCTGGCGCGGCCTCCTTGACCTCAGGGCGCGGCGGCGGAACTTCGGTGACTGGCGCAGGTGTGGGAGGTACCAGCAACGGTTCCTGAGTCGTCGCGGCGGGCGGTGGCGTCTTTTGTTCCGACTTGGCGGGACTGACCAATTCCGGCTCGCGGGTCGCGGGCTGCGGCACCGGCCGTTCCTCGCGGAACTCGACTTTGGGCGTGGGCGGGGCAGGCTGAGGTGGGCGCTCCGCCTGCGGCACCGGGGTTTCCGCCTTCGGGATGGGTGGGTCCAGCTCCTCGGCGCGGGGCATCTGCGACGGCGTCGAAACCGTCACCGCCGTGCTGCGCGGCGTATCGGTGGGTCGCGTGGCACTGCTCCGAACCGGCGTTTCGCTTGCCTCCACGGCTTCCTGTCGCGGCACCAGACGCGCGTTGAAGCGGCTGCTGCTTTCGCTTGCCGAAGCGCTGGTCGGGGCTCGCCACCCGAAACTGTCGCCGCCCACCTGCACCGTCAGCACCGCGAGATGCAGGGCCAGCGAGAGCCCGATCGCCCACATCAGCCCGCGCTGCGCGCGTGCGCTCATTTCGTGCGCGATGGCACGGGTGTCGGTCAGGGGCAAGGCGGCGGCATCCATGAATATTTCAGGAGTGTATGCGGCTACGACACTACAAGCGGTACATGGTGCTAGCCTTAATTCCATAGAACAACGACGCAACAAGGAGTTCAACATGGCCAACCGCGACGACGACACCAAATTCAAACGCCGAAGCCAGCAGTGGTTCGGCAAGCTCGACAAGGACGGCTTTGCGCATCGCTCGTGGATGAAGAATCAGGGCCATCCGAACGA
>CAYMSY010000378.1:0-3470 GCA_964393195.1 uncultured Alcaligenaceae bacterium
GATGGCCCCGCCTGGCAGCCGCATATCCGCAACAAGGACAAGCGGCGCAAACTGGCCAACCGCTTCAAGGACAGCAAGGACCCGTTCCGCATCGTCATCGTGCGCGACATGTGGCTCACGGGGTTCGATGCGCCTTCCCTCATGACCATGTACGCCGACAAGCCGATGCAGGGCCACGGCCTCATGCAGGCGATCGCCCGCGTGAACCGTGTATTCCGCGACAAGCCGGGCGGACTGGTGGTGGATTACCTGGGCCTTGCCGATCAACTGAAGCACGCGTTGGCGACCTACACCGAAAGCGGCGGCAAGGGCGATCCGACGTTCGATACCGCGCAGGCCATCGCCGTCATGCTGGAAAAGCACGGCGTAGCCAGCGACATGCTGCATGGCTTCGATTGGGCCAAGTGGAGCACCGGTACCGGCGCCGAGCGGCTCGCCCTCATCCCGGCCGCGCAGGAACACATCCTTCAGCAGGAAGAAGGCAAACCGCGCTTTGTGCAGGTCGTCACCGATCTCTCACGCGCGTTCGCGCTGTGTGCCGCAAGCGATGAAGCGACCGCGCTTCGCGACGACATCGCGTTCTTTCAGACCATTCAGGCCGCGCTGAACAAGCACAGCCCAAACAGCAAGAAAACGCCGGAACAGATCGATGCCGCCGTGCGCCAATTGGTTTCCAAGGCCATTACGACTGACGGGCAGGTGATCGACGTATTCACTGCGGCCGGATTGAAGAAGCCGGATATCTCGATCCTTTCCGATCACTTCCTGGCAGAGGTGCGCGGGCTCAAATACAAGAACGTCGCCGCAGAGCTGCTGGCAAAGCTGCTGAAGGACGAGCTGACCGTTCGCAGCAAGCGAAACTTTGTGCAAACCCAGCTTTTCAGCGAGAAGCTCAAGAAGACGCTGAACGCGTATCACAACCGCGCCATTGCCACACAGGAAGTGATCGATGAACTGATCAAACTGGCGAAGGAAATGGACGCCGCCACTAAGCGCGGTGCAGAACTTGGCCTGACCGACGATGAAATTGCGTTCTACGATGCTCTCGTCGAAAACGGCAGCGCCCGGCAGGTGATGGGTGACGCTCAACTCAAGGTGATCGCCACCGAACTCATCACCCAGGTCCGCAAGAGCGTGACCATCGACTGGACGCTGCGCGAGAGCGCGAGGGCAAAGATTCGCGTGCTAGTGAAACGCATCCTCAACAAATACGGCTATCCGCCGGATTTGCAGGAAGAGGCAGTGAAGACGGTGTTGAAGCAGGCGGAGTTGATTTGTGCGGATATCGAAGCAAATTGATTGCAACATAGAAAAATGATTGAAGTGTGGACTTGACGAGACGATGGACGAAGCGAGTGTGTTGCTGGAGGTTAAGGAGCGCGTATTCCTCAATATTGGGAGAAACGTCGTCTTGTTCCAGCAAATGGATTTTTTGTTGAAGGAGATGTTGAAGCAATCCCGTGTGCGCGTGGAGATTGATGGGACAGGTGCCGCAGTGCCGGCAACTGAGGCGTCGCCTGATTCCCGAAGTCTGGGGCAGGTGGCAGGTGCGTTCTTCGAGCAGGTTCTCATGCCCGAGGGCGCACCGGAACCTTTGACGCGCGCGTCTTCTGCGGGAAGCCTGGCAATCTCAATGCACATTAAGACTGATGCGGCACGACACGCGGCGCATGAGGCTGAGCTACGCCAAGCCATTGTTGCCAGGAATGAATTGGTCCACGGGTTCGTGGCCAAGTGGAAGTGGGAATCCGTGGACAGCTTGCAGGAAGCTGAGGCGTACCTGATCGAACAACGCGTGAATGCAGACAAACAATATCTCCGTCTGAAGGACCTTTATCTCGCGCAGCAGGATGCGAGAAAAAAGGCAGCTGAACTACTTGGCTCCGACTATTTGCAAAGGCAAGCGGAGTTGATGGCTAGCCCTCTAGTCGCTGCGCTCTGTGACGCCGCGATTGAGTACGCCAGGCCAGACGGCTGGACGCTTGTCAGCAATGCGGGGCATCACATCGTGCGATGCCATGGCGACGATATGCTCAAGTTATGGGAAGAGCATGGCTTCAGCAGCTTGAGCGACTTGATCCAGGGCTTTCTGGCTTTTGAACTGAAGACAGAACCGTGCGGTACCGGTACCCGGCAGATTTACCGTCTGCGATCTGAGGGATGCACTTGAAAGTGCTCATCCAATTAGAAATGAGCGAACTACTTTTCCGCAATGTCCGCACCCAGTCTGCCGTTTCAGCCATTTTTGCCCTGGAGGCCGCACCAGGGCCGGTCTCTCTACATGCATGCGAGCGAGTAGGCCGTCGTGCCAACCTTTCATCGCAATGCAAAAAGCAATAAATGGCCGGCATGGTTGTGGAGTTCGCCCCGACGAGCCTGCATTGCTATACAGTCGGCCGCAACAAGTTGGAACGATCGCGCTAGCGACGAATGAACTATCAAGGCGATGACCATGGCGCGTAGGCAGAAGACCTCAATCTTCCAGGATGTGATCCATCTTGTTTCATTGCTTCCCTGGTGGGCAGGCATCGCCCTGGCCGTCATCAGCTACTTCAGCCTGCACGCCTTTGCCGTGCCCGATCCGCCCAGGCCGGTGGACTTGAAGGATGTGGGTGGATTGGCGGTCCGTGCAATTCTCAAAGGCCTCGCCCTGGGCGGGCAATACTTCGTGCCATTCATCTGCGTTGTCGCTGCCGCAATCTCAGCCTGGCGGGGCATGAATCGGCGAACGTCCGATGAGCATTCGAGCGCAATCAAGGTGGCCGGCTCAACGCAGCAAGGTTCCGCGAAGTCATTTCTGAAAGGCCTGTCCGGCGAACTCCAAAGCACCCTCGCCAAAAAGGTGTTCCTCGATTCCAACGTCTACGTCGACATCAACAACGTCACGCTGCCCACCGAAAACGGCACCACGCAGATCGACCACATCATCGTGTCGCGCTTCGGCATTTTCGTGGTCGAGACCAAGAACATGTCCGGCTGGATTTTCGGTGACGAACAAAGCCCGCAGTGGACGCAATCGCTGCCGGGCGGCAGGAAATTCCCGTTCCAGAACCCGCTGCACCAGAACTACAAGCACGTGAAGGTGCTGCAGGAGTTTCTGGGTATCGAGGAGGAGAAGATTTTTTCGGTGGTGATGTTCTGGGGCGAGGCGGAGTTCAAGACACCGATGCCGCCCAACGTGCTGACGCGCGGCTATGTGCCGTACATCAAGAGCAAGCTCGATGTGCTTTTCACCGGCGACGAGATGGACGACATCATCCTGGCGATCAGGACCGGCATGCTGCCCGAGACCTGGGCCACGCATCGGGAGCACATCGCCGGTTTGCAGGCCCGATTCGCCAGCACCACCGTCTGCCCCAAGTGCGGCAGTGCGTTGGTGCTGCGAAAGCCGAAGTCGGGGGCGGGTGAGGGGGCGCCGTTTTATGGCTGCAGCGGGTTTCCGGGGTGTCGGTATGTGCGGAAGATTGAGG
>CAYMSY010000379.1:0-3456 GCA_964393195.1 uncultured Alcaligenaceae bacterium
CTTCCAGATCAAGCAGCCATTCAAATTTGCCCGCTGCGATTTCCGCCTTGATCGTCGCCATGCCCGATTCAATATCGGACAAATCCCTGGCGCTAATCACATTGCACGCGGCGAGCATGCGGGCATGTGCAAGCGAGCCCGCGATGTCAAATTCCGCGAGCCGGTAGTCAAACGGAATGGATGCGGTATAGCGCTTGACGATTTCGGCGACCGGTTCGTCGAAACGGCCTGACCAACCGGAAGAGGGGTTGGCAGGAGGCGATGAGTTTGCTTGCATGTTCCAGTTGGCTTGTTCACAATCAGGGCCAACTGACCATGAATGCTCCACAAAACGCGAGATGATTGATAACCGAGGGGCTGGCGCACAAAGCGTGAAACCGGCGCAACCGCCTACGCATTCACAAGCCCGCCCGCTACCGAAGTCGCCTGCGCCTTCGGCGCGAGGGACCGCAGTAACCCGCCAAATTTTAGCCCGCAGCGAGCGCGAAGCACGGGAAGCCGTGTTTCCCGACCTGCGCAACGTCGGCATCCTGGCGCGGGCGCTGGTCATTTTCATCGCGATGATCTTTGCCTATGCGCTGGCAATGACGTCCCAACCCATCGAACTCATCGTCAATTTCAGCGTTGCACTGGCCGGCAGCCTGCCCGTGGCGGCCAGCGTCGCCGCAGCATGGATTCTGCTGAGCCCGCTGCTGCGGCGGCTGGCGTACTGGCAGGCAACTACCGTCGTGGCAGTGGTGACCGTCGTCGCGGCATTGCTTACCGCACGTCTGCTGGAGTCCCCGGCGTGGCGTTCGGCGCCGCTGGCGCTGCTGGCGCTTGCAGCCGTGCTGGTCTACTTTCACATGCTCGGGCAGGCGCGCTCGCCAGCGGTCAGCGAGGCGCGGCTGCAGGCGTTGCAGGCACGCATCCGGCCGCACTTCCTGTTCAATTCGATCAACGGCGTGCTCGGCGTGCTGCGCTCCGAGCCCAAACGCGCCGAATCGGCGCTCATGGACATGGCCGAGCTGTTTCGCGTGCTGATGCGCGAAAACCGTGATTTGCAGCCGCTGACTGATGAAATTACCCTCACCGAGCAGTACCTCAATCTCGAAAAACTGCGCCTCGGCGATCGCCTGAACGTCACCTGGAAGCTCGACAAAATGCCAGCCGACGCGCTGGTGCCGCCGCTCGTGTTGCAGCCGATTGCCGAGAACGCGGTGTATCACGGCATCGAGCCGACCCAGGCGCCGGGCGAGATCGAGATTGAGGTCACCCGCCTGCGATCTGAAGTTGTGATCACCGTACGCAATCCTTTCCTCGAACGCCCCGGCAGCCATCACGGCGGCAACAAGATGGCGATGCAAAATATCCGTGAGCGGCTGGCGTTGCATTTCGACGCCGAGGCGCACATGACCGTCGGCCCGCGCGATGGCCGCTATCAGGTGCAACTGGTGTTGCCGTATCGCCCTTCTGCCGACAGAAAAACCATCGTATGAACAACGCCAATCCCCCGACGCGTCTGAGCCGCATCATCATCGCCGACGACGAACCACCAGCGCGCCGACGGCTGTTCGATCTGCTCGACGAGTTGCAACCCGCGTTTCCGCACACGGTTGTGGCAGAGGTGGAAAACGGCAAGGCCGCGCTGGAAGCCGCGTCGCATGGCGCGGACATCCTGCTGCTCGACATCAACATGCCGGAGATGGACGGCCTCGAAACCGCGCGTCACCTGCTCAAGATGGAATCCGCGCCGCGCGTGATTTTTGTGACCGCCTACGAACAGCATGCGCTCGCCGCGTTCGAGGTGCAGGCGGTCGATTACCTGCTCAAACCGGTGCGCCGCGAACGCCTGCTTGCTGCGCTGGAGCGCGCGAAGCCGCTTGATGCTGCGGCGGTGGAAGCCCTGCCGCGCGGTGCGCGGCGCTTCTTCAGTGTCAACGAGCGCGGGCGGCTGCTGCTGGTACCGAGCGACGATGTCATCTTTTTCCGCGCCGAACAGAAATACATCACGGTGGTGACGGCCGAGCGCGAATACCTGATCGAAGACTCGCTCACACGCATTGACGAGGAGTTTGGCGGACGCTTCCTGCGCATTCATCGCAACTGTCTGGCGCGCGCCGATCTCATCGAGTCGTTCGAACGCGATGACGACGCCGATGGCGAAGCGCAGTGGATCGTTACCCTGCGCGGGCGCAGCGAACGCCTGCCCGTGAGTCGGCGCCAGCACGCCGAAGTGCGCGGGCTGGCGAAGCGGGTGCGCGAGTAGTCGCAGTCTCATCTGCCCGCTTTTCGATACCGCATGCGGCGCCACTCTGCCTGCATGAAAAGTGACGCGAAGCGGTTGACATGGATCAGATAGCTCCTAGAATCCTCGCAGCAATAGCGAGTTGATATCGTGTCGACACGCGCAACGGGCGAACAAAAGCCTAGCGGGGGATCACCAGCGTGTTTCGCACATATCGTGCTCGTGTGGGTGGCGTCTGGCTGCGCACGCGAGTTGTGTTTTTTGCCGCTGCCACGTTCTGCAGCATGGCGGCCGTCGCGGACATCAGCGTGCCTGCCGGCGGTGTCATCTCGCTGAATGGTGGCAGCGTAGATCTGGCCTGTTCCGACGTCATCGTCGCGGGCACACTGTCGCTGCAGGGCGGCAGTCTCACCAATGTTCGCCATGTCAGCATTGCCGCCGGCGGATCAATTGTTGCCGGGAGCGGCAGCATCACGCTGGCCGGTGACTGGAGCAATCTCGGCAGCTTCGGCGCAGGGACCGGGGCGGTCAATTTTGTTGATGCGCCGGCCTGTGTCGCAACCAGCACCATCAGCGGCAACAGCACCTTCGCTACGCTGAGCCTGATCAGCACAACCGGCAAGCTCTACCGGTTTGCTGCGGGCAGCACGCAGAACGTGACGCAGCAGCTCACCATTTCCGGCACCCAGGCCTTGCCTGTCCGCATAGAGAGCGGCACCGCCGGTCAACGCGCCTTCATCAACCTGAGCGGTGCGCAGACCATGAACCAGCTCGCGGTGACCGACATGACCGCCAGCGGTCGCTGGATAGCGCCTTATCTCAACAATCGCAACCCCAACGGCGCCGTTACCGGCTGGTTTGGCGACCCCGAGGCCGGTCGCGTGGTCCCCGCATTGAGCACGGGGCTGCTGCTGGGCTTGAGTGTATTGCTGCTGCTGTCAGGTGTCGGCGTACGGCGCCGGGCCGATGTTGTCGGCCGCATCAGCCGCCGCGCCTCGCCATCGAATACTCGCAACATTCAGGATTAAACCGATGAATTCCCCATTTCGCTACTCCCCGCTTCGTGCCGCGATCCTTGCGACATTCGCTGCGCTGACACCGGCCGCCTACGCCGCCGACCTCGAAATCAAGGCGCCTCCGGGCGGCCGTGTGGTGGTCAAGGACGCGTCCGGCGTTACGGTTCAACTGATGGTGGACGCCAGTGGTCAGGTCACGATCCCCGGCCTGCC
>CAYMSY010000380.1:0-3441 GCA_964393195.1 uncultured Alcaligenaceae bacterium
ATCACGATCATCAGGATCAACGTGACGAGCACCATCAGGCTGGAGACGGCCGCGATGCTCACGTCGAGCCGGCCTTCGAGGTCCTGCCACATGCGGATCGGCAGCATGTCGGTGGACGCGTCGCGCAGGATGGTCCAGGCCGCTTAGCCATCTTCCAGGCTAGTCGACACCGGCAGCCTCCGCTTGAGCCTTTTCTTCGGCTTCTATTTCCTCGATTTCATCAGCAGAGATGGGTTGGAGGTCGACCGAAACGAACTTTGCCCCTTCAGCCACCGAGCCCGGGAAAACCATCCCGTAGCCCAACACGTCTCTGATTGCATTGAGAGGTTCGCGAACCTTGCTTTTCGTCTTCGGCTCGGAGTTCCTGTCAATGGCGTAGAGAAGTAGGAGCGGGACTTGGCCCAACACCGTCTGGCGCCTGTCTTTGACGTCCTCCCAGCTTCCACTTGCATCCATGTCGATCGGGCAGTCGAAGGTAATGTCGCTCTTCGACATCAGGGCCTTGATATCGGCCGACGTACCAGTGTCTTTGAGCTTGGCGCGGTTGACCATCTGAACAGCACCAATTGGGCCGAGAGCAGTTCCCGAGCTCATGCCTCCAGCCGGTTCGACTATGCCGACATTCCAGCTTTTCAGACGTTCGTCGCTTTGCTGAAGGAAGGGCAGGAGTACCGCCTTGTCCAGTTCCGAATGCGCGCCATGGGATAAATACTTCTCGAAGAAGCTCTGGATCAGCTTCCGCGGCACGCCTAACCATAGCCGCTTCTCCCGCCCTTCCGCGGCCAGCCCCAGGCTGGACACTGCTCCGATCAGATCGGCACCAGCCTGCCAGTTCTGTTCCAGCACCTTGTCATTCCTGTGCTCAAACCTGAAAGTCTGCCTGTGGGTGCCCCAGAAGCTGATTGCACAGGTCTTGGCCGCCCGCATCTTTGTTGCACCCGTGATTGCCATGCCGGGTATGGCCCGGATGCGCACCGCGATATCCATCGGCGTCAGATCCTGTTCGCGGTACCGGGCAATATCGTTTCGGATTTCCATTTCGACCTGTGCCAGACTTCTAAACTTCAGCTTCAGGTCGTCAGGCATCCAGATCCGGGGAAGGTCCTCGTAATTGGGCCGGTAGCCAAACCAGCGTCCCATCTGCAGGAGGGTGTCATACTGGTTTGCCGTGCGGAGGAAGTAACTCACCATCAGACCTTCGAGGGTAAGGCCTCTGGCAAGGATTGAGCCTCCCACGACAATGTAGGTCTTTGGGCCCTTCTCATATGTGATCCTGTCGTCGCTTGATCCGTTCTCGACCGGAAACTCGACCGCTTCGAGAACTTCAGGAAGAAACTGGAATAGCTGCTCGATATTTACAGGGTCGGCGCTGGTAATGCCAACCGGCAACCTGCCCTGTTCCTCTTCCCAGACTGCGGCAAGCTCTTTGGCGATCTCGGCCTCAGGATTACTCAGTTCGTCCCCGTGCTGTTCCACCCAACCTGAAATAATATCTGCCACCCGGGTGTGGGCAAGGACAAAGGCCGATGTGTGGACAAGCATGGTCATGTGCTTGTCGGCATCACCTCGCGCTCTCCGGGCAGCGCAGGCGGCCAGAAAATAGAGAATGGCCTTCTTCAGGCTGGGGGTCATCCCCGGATAGAAGGCGTCACGTTCCTTCGCGTTCTTGGGTTGGAGCATGGTTTCGTCTGCCGGAGGAATCGTCCGGATCATGTCGAGACCTTCTTCTTCGGGCTTTTCAATGTCCGCATCTTCAGGCGGCAATCCGAACAGCTTTGCCGTTCCGAAATAGTTGTCGGAAGACTCAAGCGTTGTGATAAAGTCGCTCGGGTAAAGATCGTCCAGTTCTTGACCGTTGTGGCTATCCATGCGGTACGGATCGATTAGCACGTTTGCAAATGGCGTCGCCGTGTAGCCAACGTAGGACACGGCTGGTAGAAGCTTGAGCAATTCGCGAATGCGTTGGTTGATCGCGGTCATGTCGAGCTCCTTGCTCGACGCATTTACGCTGGCTTGGTCACATTCATCATCGATGACCAATACTCTAAGGCGCTCCATATGGGCGGGCAGAGTTCCGTTGATCGCCTTTTTCAACTGCTTGAGGGGCGAAACGTTCTTTTTGACGACGGCAAGTTGCGCCTTGTCTGTGTGCGAGAGGAACCCTCCATGGGGCGGGGCCCTGAAGTCCACCTTCTCTTCATTCGGGGTGAGTAACTGCCAGTTCAATGGGCGCCTCATCACCATGTCGCCATACAAACGCAACTGCGTCTGGTATCGGAGCTTGTTGGTAAGACCTGCTAGAACGATAATAGTGTTGTAACCGGCATCGAGTGCCTTTGCGATGACGGCAGTCATGTTCGCCGTTTTGCCGGATTGAACGTGACCAACGACGAGGCCTCTACAAGAAAACTGCTTGTTGTTCGGGTTCTCTAGCAGCGAGACGATTTCATTGGATGCTTCGTCGATCCCATCGACGTCGTCCTCGTCCCAGCCTTTCGCCGTCAGATAGTCCCGGAGCGCAGGCCAGTGCAGGTCTGTGGGGCGTGGACCGAAATACCATTGCGGACGCTTGCTGATCACGGAGCGCTTATGCAGAATCTCGATTGCCTCAAATTGCTTCTCTACTTCGAGGCGAGCGAGCCTGATGTCCTCTGTATGTGCCTCCGAAAAGCCTGGAAAGAATACTTCTAGCTCATCGATTACAGCGTTAGTGGCAGCATCTACATCTGGTACCCGCGGAAGCACGTCAAGAATTCTGCGGACAAGCGCTTCAATCTGTGGGTCCAACGCTCTTCTCCATAAGCTACCTGCGTGTTGCTCTTCTGAGCAGCTTAGGTTGATCATGCAATCCGCAATTGGCGCCCCAAGAACTGAAATTTGATCATGTGACCTCTTTTGGCATTCTCAAGAGGTAAGTCTTCTTTGTGCGGAGAGGCCCTGATACGCTTACGATAAGTTTAACAGACCGTTCCCGACCGAGTGGTGACATCAATGTTCGGTCGCTCATTGGGAGCCCGTTCGCCTTCCGCACCGCTGCATTTCTAGCGCTGACTGAACAAGGCTTTCCGCCTGTACGTACCTCATCATTCTGCCATAGAGCCACATGGGTAAGCAAAAAATGTCAAAAGGGGGCATGGTTCCAACTGGAAGTGATTACGAGGTGGATCAAATCTTGTATCCAACCCTATGATCCAAGAGCAAATGAATGGTGGGGCACATTCGAGCCATTTTTGAACGCCTGCCTCGATGTGAGCACGGTTTTACCGACCATGTTTGCAATGAGCAGTTACGCGAGGAGCGATAAAATCATTAATTTTCAGGTAAGATAGGCGCGGTGCGCTAGTTGACAGCATTGTCGGCCCGGCCCAGATTACTTAATAGAAAGTGGGGCTAGATGAACGACATACTCGACCTGATTCTCGGTGCGCTTGATTTTATCTA
>CAYMSY010000381.1:0-3419 GCA_964393195.1 uncultured Alcaligenaceae bacterium
TTTTCCGTTTCGTGAGCGATCAGCCGGCGGGGTGCACTGCACCTTTCGGCGGGAAGGACGAAACTATAGCGGGGTCTCGGCGGCGACGACGAAATCGCCTGCCGCATCAGGGCGCAGCGTCAGCGCGCGCCAGTGTCCGCTGCGGTCGGGATCGATCAGGTGTAGCGAGACGATGCGCAGCCGGTGCGACAGCACATCCTGATCGCCACCGAACACCAGCACATTCGATCCGCTCTTGAAAATGGACATCGACGGCTCGTCGCCGCTTGTCTCGAAACTGCGCGCAGAGCCGATTTCGAGGCCGTCGATGTCGGGATTGCTCATCAGGCCAAGGCCCAGACCGCGTGCCGCCGAATAGTCAGTACCGGAAAAAATTGCCTGCGTAATGTCGGCATAGCGCAGCGCCGACAGGGCCGCGCGAACTTCTGGCGTGCGCTGCAGCCGGTCAAAAAAGGCCTGCACGTTGGGCTCGGTGCTGTCGAGCGTAACCAGATTGATGTCTCGCGTCGGTTTCAAAAGCACCATGCACTTCTGGTGCAGCGTCTGCAACGGAAACGGCAGGCTGCCGGGCGCCCGCGTCTGGCTTCCCGCCGCGTAGTGCAGCACCTCAGCCATTTGCGCACGGGTGTCCTTGGCGCAATAAAGCGCGCCGCGCTGGGTGATGATGGGCGGCGCACCGGCGCCGGCGGGGATGATGCCACTGAAACGGTTGCTGTCGGTCAGCGCATCGCGCACGGTGAGCGCGGCCGCGTTGACCGCCTGGGCAGGAACCCCGCGCCCCTGAACCAGCGGCAGGTACTTGCGCGGAAACGCCCGCATCAGCACATTGCCGACCGAGACCGGATAGTCCATCGGCGCGTAACGCGCTTCTTTTCGCGTCACGGCGTACACCGCACGGGCCAGCTTTTGTTGCGCGTCAGTCCAAGCCATGTCACCTGACCTTTCGACGCCTGCGTCGAATCATCGTGAGCGCAGTGTACTCAGGCTTTGCCCATCAGAAAAGCAAAATCATGCCAACGTCATTGCCTGCCATGTGGCTGGCAAACATGGGCCGGGCGGGTAGCCATCGCGGGGTTTGAGATGAATTGTCAGCCCGATGCGGCGGCTTCCAATCGGCAAAATTTCCCGGAAAAGCGCTCCTTTTTCAAACAACTTTTTACTGAAACTACGTTTTAATGGGGCTCGGGAGCCCATTACGCATATAGTCGAGTTATGACGTTATTGCGGCCTTAGCCCTTATTGAATGGGCATTTCAGTAAAAAGCCATATCGGACCGATAGGGCGAAACTCAACCTGGTGATGCTCGCTGATGCGGCTTTCGATACAGCGAATCCGGCGTGATGACCGGCTCCTGCAGAAAGCGCGTCGCCTGCAAACGATGTCGCCGCAGCAGCAATCGCTGCAAGGCGTCGCCGAGGGCAGGATCGTCCCGTTGCAGAGCACACAACCAGCGTTCGCCCATTGCCGGTACGGGCATCGCGTCGAAGTGTTCCAGTAGTCGCAGCAGCACGCGCCACTCCGTCGGCGCCAGTTGCCGCAAAGGCTCGCCCTGACTCAGGGGGCTCGCGGGCACTGACTGCGGGGAGGCGGACATTGACACTTTCCGGACCGATTGCTGTGCCCGGTCTAACGGAAACCTCCGCGCCGCTCGGACATCCCGACGGTCGCAGCGCTTTCGCTGTCTGCGCCTATTCCTTCAGCATCGCGTGCAGAAAAAGTCTCGCCTTTTCCCAGTCGCGCCCGACGGTGCGCACGGTAACACCCAGCGCCTCCGCAATTTCGCTGTCAGTCAGTCCGGCGAAATAGCGCATTTCCACGACCGTCGCCAGCCGCTGATCGACCTGCTCAAGCCGGGCCAGCGCGTCATGCACAAAAAGCGCCTCATCGGAGCCCGCGCGGCCATCCGGCGACGACTCGGCAATCTGCGTATTGAGCGTCACCTCAAACTGCCCGCCGCCGCGTCGCTCCGCCATCGTCTCCCGGATCAGATCGACGATCACCGAGCGCATCACCTTCGACGCATAGGCCAGAAAGTGATTGCGGTCCTTCACATCAAGCGAGCGCGCCTGCACGAAACGCAGATAGCTGTCGTTCACCAGTGCCGTCGTGTCGAGTGACACACGTCCGCTGCCCTGCCGCAGGCGGCTGTGCGCAATACGGCGGAGTTCGGGGTAGAGCGTCGCATAGACATCGCTCGCGGCGGCGGCATCGCCTGCTCGTGCCTGCGACAACAATTCGGTGATCTCGCTCATGAACTACGGATGTGTTGCAACCTGCGATCTGGACAGGTCGCGATTATGCGCGGCGGGGTCATGATGTCGATGCCCGAAGTTGCGTTTGCAGCACTCGCAGCCGGGCGAGCCGCGGGCTGGAAGGGACGTCGCTCGCCTCCAGCGCGTGCGAAGCATCGCTGATCAGTCGCGTCGCCTCGGGCCGGCGCAGATTGACGGCGGCTTCCGCGGCGAGCAGCAGTGTTTCGCTGCGCACGCCGCCGGGCAGGGTAGCTCCGGCAGGCGGTGTCAGCCACGGCGCAAGCAAGCGCGCCACCTCATCCCATTGCCCAAGCGAGGACGCCACCCGCGCGCGACTGTTGTCCACCAGCAGGCGAGCAAACGGTGCCGACTGTGCCGCCTGATCCGCGGGGAAACGCTGCGCCAGTTGGGCGTATTCCGCTTCCGCACCACTGCGGTCTCCGGTCAAGGCGGCCAGCTCGGCAGCCACCTGCGCCAGCGCACGTGCGCTCAACGCCGGAAGCCCTCGTTCAGCATGGATTTTCCTGGCCTCGGTCACGGCCTCCCGCGCCGCCTTGATGTCGCCGGCCTCAATCGCCGCGCGGGCGATCAACGTGAGCACACTCGCCTGTACGCTGTGGGTGCGCGTGCGCAGCTCGTTGCGGCTGCGTTGTGCGAGTGTGAGCGCCGTTTGTGCATCGCCGCGAGCAAGCGCGATATTGGCCAGTGTCTGTGTTACCGATGAGCGCAGCGCATGGGGTTTGCCGTCGGTGTCCCTGAGCCTGTCGTAAGCCGCCTGCATCATCACCTGCGCCTCGCCCGCCTGCCCCTGATCAGCCATCAACATCGCCAGTGCGCGGCCAAACACCTTGGCATCGACCAGCTCGCGGTCGTAAGGACGCAGGATCTCCAGCGTCTTGCGGGCCGCCGCCGCCGCCTCCGGCAGGCGCAACAGCTGCCGCAGACAGGCCGAGACGCCGCCCATCGTTTCACCGACTTCAACATTGTCGGCGCCGGAAAGCTGCGTGAAGTGATCGATCGAACGGCGGTAAGCCGCGAGCGCCAGCTCAAAATTTCCGAGCGCGCGCTGGGCATGACCGAGCGAGCGCTCTGCGGTTGCCTTGAGCTTGAGCGCGCCCGGCTTGCGCGACAGTATCTGCAATGCCTCGGTTGCCGCCCTGGCCGCAC
>CAYMSY010000382.1:0-3419 GCA_964393195.1 uncultured Alcaligenaceae bacterium
ATCATGTTGAGCTGCTCGGTGCCCATCATTACGCCGGAAATACCCCCGAGGAAGCCGAAGCCGATGAGCGAGATGAAAACTCCCGAAAAAACCGGATTGCCCCAAGGTGCCCTGCGCAACCATTCAAACAAGCCATTGTTGAACCCTTTCGCACGTTGCGCGACCTCGATGGCGCCCGGAATGGTCAGGCCATGGATCATTGAAGCCAGAACCGCGAAGTACATGAAGTAGCTGGTGTTGACCACTTTCCAGGCTGTGCTGACGCCGGGGTCCGCCAGCAGATGATGCGCACTGGCCAACTGAAGGAAGAGGATGTAGAGCAGAAATGCCCCCCGACTCACTCGTTCCGACATCGGTTTGGCCCCAAAGGCGATGGCTGCAACTGCATACCAGATCGAAATGTGTGCGGCGACGTTGATCTGCTGAGACGAATGACCAAATGCCCACCATATGGTGCGATAAACAAGTGGATTGATTTCGCTAACCAGTCCGACTGACATCAAGAAAGTTGGAATCAGAATGATGGCACCTGACGTAATCGTGAATACGGCGATGATCGCAGCCGTTATTGCGCCAAACGTCACCAATGGAACGGAGCCCTGATAAGTTTTTTCCCGTTTGGCCACAACCAGTGTTCCAAAAAACACGAAACAGGCGATGAGGGCCCCCACAGCAAACAGGATCAGGCCCAGATAAAAGGATGGCGCAGCCATCATTGGCACGTAAGAGGTCATCATTACGCTCGAGCCGCCCTGAAATACGGCGACGTTATTTGTCACAGCGCCGATAAGCATCAAAGCAAATGCGAGCCAGGCAAACCTGGGCGTCGCCAGTCGGCAGCGCAACAACGTCGAAGAGCAAAAGTACAGTACGGCGACTTCAAAGAAGATGATCCAGAAGATCAACATGTCAATGCCGTGGGCCGTAAGCACCATATAGAAGGTGTCGGCCGCGAGCCAATGTACTGCCGGCCATCGCGTCAGAACCACGCCAACAGCCAATATGCCTCCCACCAGCAGCGCAACGACAGCGGTCACAGCATTGACCACCATCAGCTTCTCGGCTTGGGATTCGAACTGTAACCCCGAGCGCGGACAGGTCCGATATGTAGTTGTCATCGAAACCACCCTATTTCACGTAGATACGGCTCACCATGGTGTGGTGATTGATGCCGCAGAATTCGTTGCAGACGACCGAGTAAGTACCGGCCTGATTTGGGGTCACTGTAACCACATGCTCAAAACCAGGAACCACCTGAATATTGATATTGGCCGGTTGCAGCGAAAAGCCATGGTTGTAGTCCATGGACGTGATGTGCAGGCGATATGTCTTGTCTTTTTCAAACTCGAGAATCGGCCAGAAGTTCCACAATCGGGCTATCAGATATACGTCGCTGCCTGCAGGTGGCGCTACAACCGGAATCTTGTCGGTCGTCTCGGTGCGCACGGTGTACTTGTCCACCATCGCCTGCACCTTGAGCGTGAACTTCTCAGGCGTCGTCTTGTATGTTTCTGTGGAGAGATTCTGTTTTCCCCAGATGTGCCAGCCAACCATCATGGCAAACATGATCAGGCACCAAACAAGCGAAATTACGATCCAGGTACCCTCGACACGATCCAGCGGATGCTTCCACCACAATCGTTCAGCAGGGGGCAATATTGCACTCAATTTTGGTTCTCCTTTATGTGAGGCAGAGGGCGGCCAACTGAAACGCGACGCTCGCGTCGAGCTACTTCGCCAGCGGTACGGTCAGAATGTCAATCACACCCCACAACGAATAAACAATCATCGGAACCATTACTCCGAGGAACAGCAGGATGAACGGGTTGTCCAGCAGTTGCTGCATGAGCGGAACCGGTTCACCGCTGTCGTCGTGGTTCGCCTGTGATGCCGCAGGTTGATTGATCTGTGCCATATCGGTCTCCCTCATCAAAAAGCTGCCGTCCGTACATGCACGTGAGGCATACGGCACTATAGATCAGGCGTTTTTTTGCTTACTTGAAGTACCTTAAGAATTTCGCTTCTTGCGCAATTCATTGATATCTTGATCTGGATGCGTCTTCGTGTCGTACACCCGGCGATAGCATCGCCGCGAAAGACATCAAGATTTGCGTGCTATCGAATGATGAGTCACCTTAGCTCGCCGAAGACTCGGTTGGGTGCATCGGCGTCACGCAGTGGCGCCAGTTACGCCGACCATTAGGTCCCGACTGATTTCTGAGTTGCCGTACTGCTGTTGCGTTGTCCTCCCAAGTTTTTTTCAAAAATGATCCATCGTTCTCTCCAGCTCCCGACCAGTGTGATCCGGCATGCAGGGCAATCGCGCATGCCATACGCCAAGCGACAGTTATTCCTGACGGTGTGTAGCGCGCTTGTGTACGGCACTGCAACGTTCGTAAGTGCACAAGCGACTCCGGAAACGAGTGACGAAACACGACTGGCTTCGCGTACCGTGACGCTACAAAAAGTAGTAGTCAGCGGGTCGCGGGGCGAGCAGGTACGCGGTGAGCTTCCGGTGACCATGGGGGTAATAGATGCCGCTGACCTTGAAGAGGGGCAGATCAGTGATATCCGTGACCTGGCCCATAGTCTGCCTAACATTTCGGTCAAACATGCGCCCGCCCGTTTTACGGTGACCGGCGCCGGCAACTCCACTGGACGCGACGGCAATGCCGGTTTCAACATGCGCGGACAGGACGGCAACCGGGTGCTCATGTTGGTCGACGGGGTCCGCCTGCCGCGTAGCTATATCAATGGCAACAACGCCTTCGGCCGTGATTCCCTCTCACTCGATCTGCTCAAGCGAGTGGAGTTGGTGTACGGGCCGAGCTCGGTGCTCTATGGCTCCGACGGTCTTGCCGGGATGGTGAACTTCATCACGCTTGATCCGTCGGATTTTCTTGCGGCGAACCATGGCGTGACCAAATCGCTGGGCGGAAAGTTAACCGCGCGTTACAGCGGCGATAGCGAAGGTACGGTCATCGCTGGCACATTGGCCGGTCGTGCTGGCGAGGCACTGCAATGGATGATCAGTGGCAGTGCACGTCATGCCCACGGCTTCGACAACATGGGCGGCAACGACGCAGCGAACATTGACCGCACGCGCCCCAACCCACAGACTGACCGCAGCAATTCTCTTCTCGGCAAGCTTGTGTGGACGCCCAGTGCAAATCAAAAGCATGTATTGACACTGGAGCACGTTCAGAAAGATATGGGCGTCAATTTGCTGTCCAGCCGCTCGAAGCCTCCACTGGTCGCAGCCTCCGTGGTCGACGAGAGTGCAACGCAGGCTCATCGACGTGATCGCATTACCTGGGATGCGCGCTTTAACCTGTCCTGGTTAATAGCCGATCAGCTGCAGGCGATTGCAACACGACAGCTCAGCACAGCTCAGGACAACGGACAAACCGTGCGCAACG
>CAYMSY010000383.1:0-2106 GCA_964393195.1 uncultured Alcaligenaceae bacterium
GAGAAGATCAGCGCGAACAGCGAGACCCGATTGAGCGTGAACCCCCAGGCCCACGACGCGAAAAGTGTGGCCGTCAGCGTCAGGATGACCGCAGTGCCGACGATCGCGGCTTCGCGACGACCGAGCGCGAAGAAGACCAGGGCGACGACTGAGAGCGTGGCGAACAGCAGCTTCTGGATCAGCTTCTGCGCCTTGTCGTTTGCCGTCGCGCCGTAGTTGCGCGTTTCAGCGACCTGAACTTCTGCCGGAATCACGGTATTGCGCAGCGAGTCGACTCGGCGCATGACCGCATTTGCCACGTCAATGGCGTTCTCGCCAGCCTTTTTGGTGACCGCGATGGTGACAGCCGGAAACTCGCCACCGTCCTTGCCGGCGACGCCGTGCCACACGTACTTGCTGGGGGGAGGCGGGCCATCGCGCACCGTCGCGACATCGCGCAGGAACACCGGTTTGCCGCCGCGCACGGCGACGATCAGCTCGCCCACTTCACTGGCCTGCTTGAGGAACGGTCCGGACTCAACCGCGACCGAGCGATTGCCGGCAATGAGATCTCCGACTGGCAAGCCAAGATTTGCCGAGAGCAGCGCCGAGCGCATGTCGATAACGGTCACGCCGACGCCTGCCATGCGTGCCGGATCAATTTCGACCAGGATCGCGCGACCGGGGCCACCGACGGTGGTGACCTCACGGGTGCCGTTCACCCGTTTCAAGTCAGCTTCGATGCTGTGCGCGACGCGTTCGAGATCGTAAGCGCCGGTCGCTGGCGTCTTGCTAAAGAGCGTGAGCGTGACGATCGGGACATCATCGATGCCCTTGGGCTTGATGATCGGATCGAGCACGCCCAGCCCCTTTGGCAGCCAGTCGGCGTTCGAATTGACGGTGTCGTAGAGCCGGACCAGCGCTTCGGTACGTGGCACGCCGACCTTGAATTGAACGGTCAGAATGGCCAGTCCCGGTCGCGATACCGACATCACGTGTTCGACACCGGAGATTTGCGCGAGTACCTGTTCGGCGGGGCCGGCAACGGACTGTTCCACCTCGCGTACGGCCGCGCCCGGAAACGGGATCAGCACGTTGGCCATGGTTACGTTGATCTGTGGTTCTTCCTCGCGTGGCGTCACCATCACGGCAAACACGCCCAGTAGCAGCGCGACGTGCGCGAGCAGCGGCGTGATCTGCGCGCTCTGGAAGAACGCCGCGATGCGACCCGAGACGCCGAGCGGGGTGGAGGCTTGAATCACTGGCTTCACGTCGTGCCTCAACGCACGCGCGCGGCTGCCTGCGGGTCGAGCGCGATGCGCTCCCCGGCAGCCAGTCCGGCCAGAATTTCAACGCCGTCAGCGCCGACGCGACCCAGGCGAACCTGACGCAGCAGCGGTCGCCCGTTGCCGTCGAGCACATAGAGTCCCGTCATTTCCGCGCGGCGAACCACAGCCGTCGCAGGCACTGACACGCTGTTTGCGGCGCCCGTGGAAACGGGGAGCCGAAGCCGGGCGAACATGCCGGGTGTGACCCCGTTGAGTCCGGTTGGCAGCTCTAGGCGGACCTGAACGGTATGCGTACCCGCATCGACCGTTGGCAATACCTGAACCTGCGTTGGCGTGACCAGCGTATTGGCACCCACGAGGCCCGGAATTTCGGCCCGGGCTTGCGGATTGGCCGGCATTTGCGCCACAGCGGTCTGCGGCACGGCGCCGGTCACCCGCAACGCGGCCGGATCGTAAATGGTCATGAGCGGACGGCCCGGCATCGCCATATCGCCCAGTGTCACCGGCACTTCGGCGATGACGCCGGAATAGGGGGCGCGCACGATGTTGAATCCGGTTTGCGTACGGGCGACGCCCGCCTGCGCGAGTTGCGCGTTGACTTGCGCCTGTGTTGCCTTGAACTGGGATTCGGCACGTTCCAGCGCAGCCTGACTGATGTAGGCCTTCTGGAAAAGCTGCTTCTGGCGCTCAAAGTCCTTGGCAGCCACATCGAGCGAGGCGCGGGCCGCCTGGACCTGGGCATCGCTGGCGACGACATTCTGGTCAGCCGCGCGGGCGTCGATGCGCAGCAGCATCTGGCCGGCCTTGACGCGATCACCGACCTTGGCGTCGATGTGCA
>CAYMSY010000383.1:2116-3415 GCA_964393195.1 uncultured Alcaligenaceae bacterium
CCGAGAGCACGGTTTGTCGCACGGCCTCCACGACGCCATCGTAGGCGCTGCTTTCGTTGCCGGCGGTGGCGCGCACCTGCAGCGTTGCCAATTCCGGCACCGGCGTCGTCGCGCTGGCGGCTGCGGTAGCGATGGCTGCGACCAAAAACACGAGCACAGGCAGTCGCCGCAGCGGCGGGCGTGATTTGGCGTTGTTGCGGTTCGGGGTAGTCATATGGTGTGCTTGATGCTTGTTGCGCGTACTGTGGCTTGATTTGTCGGGAGCTTTGAATGTATTATTTGCGCAAGTAGTTAAATAGTCAAGTGGTTATTTGTGCATTTGTTTGCAGAAATGATCTGAGTCAAGCAACAATGGCATCTTCATCAACTCCCGTCTGTTCGCTCATGGAAGGCCTCCCGGAAGAAGCGCTCAAGCAGGTCGCCGCGTACTTTCAGGCGCTGTCCGAGCCGACACGCCTGCAAATCCTCAACCTGCTGCGGGAAAAAGAGCGCAATGTGGGTGAACTGGCGCAGCTCTGCGGCTACACCTCGGCGAACATTTCGCGCCATCTGACCTTGCTGACGCAACACGGGCTCGTTGCCCGCGAAAGCCGCGGCAACAGTGCCTACTACCGCATTGCCGACCCTGCCGTGTACCAGCTCTGCGACCTGGTCTGCGGCAATATCGCGCGTCAGCTCGATCGGGCAGCGAAGGGGCGGGCGATGTTTGCGGCGGCGGCAGATTGAGGGTTTTGACGGTACAGCTTTGTTGTGAAATGACGTTCACAAAGGGCTAATCGCAGTAAAAGTCGCATAGTCGACTATTGGCATTTTTTCGATGTAAGCCCTTTTCCTACGTCATTTCATTAAAAAGCTGATAGCCGCATCGGTGTGTATCGATGGCCTGCGGACTCCACGTGACTACACCTCGCTGATTGCGGCGGACCGCTACGGCGAGCGGTGATGATCCGTGTAGCCTTGCGCGAAGAGAGGTCGACCGCTGGGGTTTGGCCCGTATCGCAGGAGTCGCGCGGTTGCTTCGTTCGCCCCTATCGCCAACGTCACGGCACCGGGTTTTGGTGTTGCTGGTCGCGTGCCTGACGTTTTCCTCGATCCCGGTGTTGCACAAATATGCGGGGCCGGCGGGCGTTGTGGCCTATGTTCTGATCACGGCCAGCGTTGTTGGCTGGTGGAGCCGTTCTGCGGCAATGGCGAAGGTTCAGAGCCTCTCGCCACTGGCTTCGGTGGCAATCGTCAGCGGTCTGCTGGTGGCGATGTTGCTGCTGTTCCTGTTCGTGTATCCGCAGGTGAATTCCAGCC
>CAYMSY010000384.1:0-3408 GCA_964393195.1 uncultured Alcaligenaceae bacterium
TCCGCAGTGGGGCCGCAAACCCGGTGCCGACGGCGGTCCGGCGAAACCCGATAACCCGGGCGCTGCCGCCGATGGCGACAAACCTGCAGGCGCGCCACCTCCTCCTCCCTCTGCACCGCCACCTGGCCCCGGCAACGGCAATCGCGGTGGCAAGCCGGAGGGCGGACCACCAGACTTGGATGAATTGATGAAGAAGGTCAACGACCGCGTCGGCGAGATTTTTGGTGGCAAGAAGGGCGGACGTCGCGCGCCGGGCAGCGGCGGACCGCAATTCCCCTCGATCAGTCCAAAATTTGCCGCAGGTGGCCTGCTCATCGCGGCCATCATCGGCGTATTGCTGTGGCTGGCGACCGGTTTCTACATCGTGGACGAAGGCAAGCGCGGTATCGTGCAACGTTTCGGCAAGTACGTCGAGACCACCGATGCGGGCCCGCGCTGGCATTTTCCGTGGCCGATTGAATCGCGCACCATCATCAACCTGAATCAGGTGCGCTCGGTCGAAATCGGATTCAAGGGCAACAGCCGCAATCGTGACGCCAAGCAGGCGCAGATGCTGACTGAAGACCTGAACATCATCGACATTGCGTTCGCCGTGCAGTACACGCTGTCGGATGCCAAGGCCTTTCTGTTCAATCACCGCAATCCGGAAAACGCCGTGGTTCAGGCTGCCGAAACCGCGATGCGCGAAGTCGTCGGCAAACGCAAGATGGACTTCCTGCTCAATCAGGGCCGCGAGGAATTTGCCGGCGCTACGCAAAAGCTCATGCAGCAATTGCTCGACCGCTACGGCACCGGCATCACCATCAGCAAACTGAATCTTCAGGCCGTCGCCGCACCGGAAGCCGTGAACGAAGCGTTTCAGGATGTGGTTAAGGCGCAGCAGGATCGTGATCGCCAGGTCAACGAAGGTCAGGCCTACGCCAACCGCGTGATCCCGGAAGCGCGCGGCCGTGCGTCGCGCCTGCTGGAAGAAGCGTCCGGCTATGAGCAGAGCGTGCTGGCACGCGCGCAGGGTGATGCCGCACGCTTCTCGTCCATCGTGGCCGAGTACAACAAATCACCGACCGTGACCCGCGAGCGACTTTATCTCGACATGATGCAATCGGTCCTCAGCAATACCAGCAAGGTGCTGGTCGACCAGAAACAGGGCCAGAGCCTGCTTTATCTGCCGCTCGACAAATTGATGGAGAGCACGCGCAACGCTGCCGCCTCACCCGCCGCGCTGCCGGAGCCGAGCACCCGCCCGCTGGTTGATCCGGCTGCCGCAACCGAAGCGCCGGCCACTCGCAGCAATGTGCGTGAAACCACACGCACCGGCCGCGATTCGCGCAATTAACAAGGAGCACACCACATGAACAAAATTGCTCCCCTCGTCACAGCGTTCCTCGTTGTCCTGTTCGCGTTTTCACAGACGCTGTTCTCGGTCGACGAGCGTGAATTTGCGATGGTTCGCCAGCTCGGTGAAGTCGTCGCCATCAAGGATCAGCCGGGCCTGAACTTCAAGATTCCGTTCATCCAGTCGGTCAGCAAATACAGCAAGCAGATCCTGACGCTCGACAGCCCGGAATCCGAGCGCTTCAATACCAAGGAAAACCAGCCGGTTCAGGTTGATTCCTTCGTGAAATGGCAGATCGCGGACGCGCGCGAGTTCTACCGCGCCGTCGGTGGCGACGAGAAACAGGCCGAGCGCCGTATCGGACAAACCGTGACCTCACTGCTGCGTGAGGAATTCGGTCGTCGCACGCTGCTCGAAGTGATTTCCGGCGACCGCGAAAAGATCATGTCGGCGGTCCGTGAATCGGCCGAAATTGACGCCAAGAAAGTAGGCGTCAAGATCGTTGATGTTCGTCTCAAGCGCGTCGAGTTTGACGACTCAGTGTCGACTCGCGTGTTTGACCGCATGCGTTCCGAGCGTCAGCGCGTAGCCTCCGAGCTGCGTTCGACTGGCGGCGCCGAGAGCGAGCGCATCAAGGCGGACGCCGACAAGCAGGCGCAGGTGATCCTCGCAGAAGCGTACAAAAAAGCGCAGGAAATGCAGGGTTCAGGCGATGCCAAGGCCGCCGCCATCTACAGCGCAGCCTATGGTCAGAACGCCGAGTTTTATTCGTTCTACCGCAGTCTCGACGCCTACAAGGCATCGTTCAAGAACAAGAGCGATGTCATGGTGCTGGACCCAAGCGCCGACTTCTTCAAATTCCTGAAACAGGGCTCAAAAGCCAAGTAAGCCCGCCTGCCTGTGGATTTCTTCGCTGCGCTCTGTCTGGTGCTGGTCGTTGAGGGACTGATGCCGTTTCTCGCGCCGCGCATGTGGCGCGAGACGATGCTGAAAGTCGCCCAGCTGACGGACGGGCAATTGCGAACCATCGGACTGCTGTCGATTGTCGCGGGGCTGGTGTCTTACTGGGTGACGATGGCCTTGATGGGGTAATCAGCTTTTTCACTAAAGCACGTCCACCCAGGGCTCAGACGTTCATTATGGCAATAGTCGATATTTGCCATTTCTTAGCCTTGAGCCCCATGCAATAAGGCTTTTGCCAAAAAGCTGCTAGCTGATTTCAACCGAAAATACGCAGCGAAGTACGTCTAGCGGGTGAGTGAAGGCAAGTGCGCCTCGCTCATGTATTCCGAGCTTTGCATCTCGGTCAGCCGCGATGTCGTGCGCGCAAACTCCGCGAGAACGCGTCGCGTATCGGAATCGGTCACGCTTTCATCGACACGTGAAATATCCGTCAGCGGCGCCGTGGCGCTCATGATCAGCTTCACGCGATGGTCGTACAGAACGTCCACCAGCAGCGTGAAGCGGCGGATCACATTGCTGTCTTTCGTGCCCAGCATCGGCACGTTCGACAGGATCAGCGTGTGATGATCCTGCGCCAGCTCCAGATAATCGTTCTGCGAGCGCGGCGTTTCACAAAGCGCTGCGAAGTCAAACCAGATTACGCCGTCAGCATGTTTGCGCAATGCGATTTCGCGGCCGTAGATCGTGATCGACCGGTCGTGCGCGGGTTTTCCGGTTGCCAGCCGTGCAAACGTAGCGGCCAGTTTTGCATCGGTTTCGGCATTCAGCGGCGAGTGATAAACATGGTCCTGCTCCAGCGTGCGACGGCGATAGTCAATACCGCTGTCGACTTCGACCACATCCATGTTTTCCTTGATCAGCGCGATGGTCGGCAGGAAATTCTGCCGCTGTAAGCCCTCGGGATAGAGACGGTCCGGCGCGTAGTTCGAAGTCATGACAAACACGATGCCATTCTCGAAACAATTGGACAGCAGGCGCCCGAGGATCATCGCGTCGGCAATGTCGCTCACATGAAATTCGTCGAAGCAGATCAGCCGGTAACGCTCGGCCAGCCGCTCGGCAACGACCACCAGCGGATCGGCCTCATGCTTGAGCGTGCGCAGCTCCGC
>CAYMSY010000385.1:0-3399 GCA_964393195.1 uncultured Alcaligenaceae bacterium
CAGCGGTCCAGTCCTGGCAGCATTTCCGGTCAAACCAGCCGAGTAAATGACTCCACACCGCGCCCGAAAAGCGCTAGCCGATCAGCAGCGCCGAGCCGAGCGAGGCTAGGAAACTCACCAGGGTTGCCAGCGCCACCGGAATGGCGGGGCGCAGGCCGGTTTCCATCAGCAGGTCGAGCCGGCTCCGCATCGCCGTGGCAATCACCGCGATCAGCAGCAGTCCCTTGGAGCCTGCTAGCGCGAAGTCCCGCGCAGGCAAGGGGATCGAAGCCATCGAGTTGACGAGCACGACTGCAAAGAAGGCGACGATGAACCAGGGAAGCGCCAGCCGCTTCCAGATCGGCCCGCCTTCGCTGCGCTCGGCGTTCCCGATGGCAAGACTGGTCACGATGACGACGGGTGCCAGCAAGGCCACGCGCGAGAGCTTGACGATGGTTGCATAACCACCGGCAGTTTCGGAGAAGCTATAGCCTCCGCCGATGGCCTGCGCCACGTCATGGACCGATGCGCCAATCAGGAAGCCCGCCTGGCTGTCGGAAAGTCCGAGATATTCGGCAAGGATCGGGTAAAGCGACATGGCCAGCGCGCTCGCAAGCGAGACGACGACCAAAGTGATCGCGAATTGCGCCTGGCTCACCCTTTCGCGGCCGATCACACCATAAAGCGCCATGGCCGCGCTTGCCCCGCAAATCGCCGTCGCACCGCCGGCCAGGATGCCGGTGTAGCGCGACTGACCGACGAGCCTTGCCCCGGCGATGCCGGCGAGGAAGGTAACGGTCATGATCGCCACCAGCGCGCCGAACGTTTCCGCCCCGAGCGAGCTGACCTGGCCGAAAGTTACCTGCAGGCCCAGCAACACGACGCCGAGCCGCAGGCATGTCCGCGACGCGAAATCGAGGCCCTTGTGGCTGCGCACGTCCCTTGCGACGAAACTGAGCGAAAGACCGATCAGCAGACCGAGCAGGATGATCGGAAAGTGGTAGTGTTCGGAAAGCCACGCCGCCGCCGCTGCTGCGATTACACAGATGAAAAGGCCGTGAAAGACTGTTTCGCGTTCCTCCAAGACTGGAGTTTGCGAGGCCTGCGCCAGATTGATTTCGCCGAAAAGGTCGGCCGCTGAAGGCAGCGAGTCCCAATCGATGTCAGCCCGAACCAAGGTTTCCCTCCCAAAACAAGAAGCACCGTATGTCCTGCGGTGTCATATATCTCTTTCCTTACGCGCCGAAGCGGTTATCGTGCAACCAAGAAGCACCGTATGAGCGGTCCGAATATGTGGGAGAACGGGCAATGGCGGGTGGAACGGCGAAAGGCATGTCGCGCGGCGCAGTCTACGCACTGGTGGCGCTGCTATTCCTGGGCAATGCGCTGAACTACGTCGACCGGCAGGTGCTGGCGCTGCTAAAACCCACGCTGGAGGCGGAGTTCGGCTGGACCGATGCCGATTATGCACATCTGGGTTCATCGTTCCAGATCGCCGCGGCGGGCGCATTGATTTTCGTAGGCTGGTTCGTCGACCGGCTTGGCGTACGCCTCGCCTATGGCATCGCGGTCACGGTATGGAGCGCTGCGGGAATGGCCCATGCTCTGGCGCAGACGGTGCAGCAATTCGTCGTCGCGCGCATGGTGCTGGCGGCGGGCGAATCCGTATCGACACCCGCCGGGCTCAAGGCGGCGGCCACCTATCTTCCCTTGACCCAACGCAACTTCACGATCGGGCTGGTAAACACCGCACCCAATATCGGGGCGATCCTCACGCCCTTGCTGATCCCGCCCTTCGCGCTGGCGTTCGGCTGGAAGGCCGCCTTCGTAGTGACCGGCGCGCTCGGCTTCGCCTGGCTCATTGGCTGGTGGTTGGGCACGCGCAACCTCCAACCCATCGGCAACGTGCCCGAACGCGCCCGCGTACCATGGGGAGAGCTGCTGCGGGACCGCCGCACATGGACGGTGATCGGCGCGAAATTCTGCACCGATGCGGGGGGGTGGTTCGTGCTGTTCTGGATGCCCGATTTCTTCAACCGCCAGTTCGGCCTTGGTCAGGCTGACTTGGGCTGGCCGATCGCGATCATCTTCTCCCTCGCAGCCCTCGGCGCGCTGACATCCGGCGGCCTTTACCCTATCCTTCTCGGCAAGGGTTTCAGCGTTAACGGCGCGCGCAAGAGCTCGATGCTGTTCTATGCCCTTGTCGTGCTGGCCATGCCGCTGTCCCTGCAGACCCACAGCCCCTGGATCGCCGCGATCCTGATCGGCCTCGGCCTGTTCGCGCACCAGGGTTTTTCCACCAACGTCTTCGGCATGACCGCCGACGTCATCCCTGTCACCCGCGTCGCCAGCGTCATCGCGCTGGGCGCGATTGCAGGCAACCTCTCGGGCACGGGCATCATCGAATTCGCCGGATGGTCGCTCACCAACGGCCTCGGGTACGCGCCCCTGTTCGCGGTCTGCGGCAGCGCCTACCTTGTGGCGCTGGCCTTCATTCACTTGATGCTGCCGAAGCTTGAGCTGGCGGCGGATTAATAGTCCCGGCCGAATTGCATTGCCCTGATTGCTGCCAATTCATGCTTTAAGGACCGCATCCAACCGAAAGCAGTCATGGTGGACGCAGGGAGAAGGCGCTGAGTACGATTCGCGAATGCGCGGATCGATTATTGCCGTCTGAATGCACCGGAATTTACCCCGCTGCCTGCAGAAGCATTGCCGCGGCGACTGCCCCAAAAGCGCGGATCGCAGTGATGGCACGACGGCACCACCAAATTACGGGGCTTCACGAACTGTGGAGACAACTTTCCATTGTGCGGCAGCGCCTATCAAATATCGCTGATAAGCTCTTCTGACGGCTGGAAGATCGAACGAACTGGGGCCGCCTCGACTTCGGTCAGTGCACGAAAAAAGGAGGCCCCGGACAATCGTCCGGAGCCTCTCCTTTCAACCTTGGAAGAGGATGGGTTACTGGAACTTCGCGCGCAGGCTCACGCCGAAGTAGCGGTCGGCGTCGCGCGCGAACTGCAGACGCTGGCCTGCGCTGACGTTGAGCAGCGCATAGGACTTGTCGGTGATGTTCCGGGCATGGAACGTCAGGCGGTAGTTGTCGTCCGCGTCCGAGAAGCCGATCCCGGCATTCCAGATGCCATAGGCCGCAATCGGGCCGCTCTCACCGAGGTCCGAGAACTGCTTGCCGACGTGGCGGAAGTCAGTGTCGAGGTAGAGCTTGAAGGCGCCCAGATCACGCTTGTAGCTAGCACCGAGGGTATAAGTGAACTTCGGCGCGAGTGGCAGGCGCGTACCGTTGCGAGCGTCGGGCGCATTGGTGTTGGGGTTCGGGTTGAACTTCCGCACCTTGGCATCGGCATAGGCACCGCTGGCGCGCAGCGTCAGACCGTCGACCGGTACGGCCAGCAGGTC
>CAYMSY010000386.1:0-3382 GCA_964393195.1 uncultured Alcaligenaceae bacterium
CGCTCTTGCCAAACGCAACCAAAGACACGCGAACCGCCGCGCCATCGTTCACCCACGGCTCATCGCTCCATGCCTCAAATATCTTCGATGATTCCAAAATGGTGTCAAGCACGACGCGATTCTTTCCGCCGCGAATCGAATTCGTAGAAACCAAACCCGCGAACGTTAAATCTTCGCGCGCGATGGCAGCGCCTGCCTTCTCGAACCAGTACGTCACCAAATCGGCGCCACCCGGTACGCGTCCTTCGTAAACCTTGCGCAAGGTCTCGGTGTATTCGTCGCCGAGTTCGGCGCGCATCTTCTTGTCGCCCACAAACGGCGGATTGCCAATCACGGCGTCGGCGTGGGGCCAGCGGGCTTCGCCAACCCCTCCGGCGCTGGGCGCCACCTCCCCTACCTGCGGCAGGAGAGGCCCCGTGGCGCCTGCTTGCTGCAAGCCTCCCCTACGCGTAGGGGAGGTGTCGGCGGAGCCGACGGAGGGGTCGGCACCGAGCGGCGTCAGCAACGCATCCCGACACTCAATATGATCGAGCGGTTCCAGCACTGGGTTTTGCTTGAACGGGTAGCCGTGTTGCAGCCGCCATTGCAGCTCGCCGATCCAGACGGTAACGCGGGCCAGCTCCGCTGCGTATTCGTTGAGTTCAATGCCGAGCACGTTGGCGGGACTGGTGACGAGGTCGAGCGGACGTTCGACGCCGAGCGCTTCGGCTTCGACATGCACGCTGTGCTCAATGTCCTTGAGCGTTTTCAGCGCGAGGTAGAGAAAGTTGCCGCTGCCGCAGGCGGGGTCGAGCACGCGATACGCGGCGAGACGGTCGAGGAATTTGATGAGCGCGGCTTTAGCCTTTTGCGAGGCGGCGTCGCCATGCTTTTTGCTCTTCGCGATGAGTTTTTCGATGTCCTCGCGTGCGGTCGCCCATTCCGCACGCAGCGGGCGCTCGACCACGGGCGTGACGATGCGCATGATGGTGGCCGGGTCGGTGTAGTGCGCGCCAAGCTGGCTGCGCTTTTTCGGATCGAGCCCGCGCTCAAACAGGGTGCCGAAGATGGCGACGTCAATCGCGCTCCAGTTCAGCGTGGACGCGGTCTTGAGCGCAGCGACGTCCATCGGCGTGATCATGGGTACGTCGATTTTTTGAAACAGCCCGCCGTTGAACCACGGAATGTCTTCCATGCCGAACAGGCCGCCACGCTGCATCTTCTCGAACAATTCGATCAATGCGCCGCGCAGCTTTTCCGGCGTGATTTGCTTGGCGACGAGCTTTTCAAACAGGCGCTCGGGTAGCAAGCCGACGTCTTCCGCGAAGAAGCAGAACAGGCATTGCGTGAGGAAGTGCGCCACGCGCTCAGGCGGCTCGCGGCGCTCATTGCGCATGCGCTCGGCGACATCTGCGAAAGCTTTGGCCGCAGCCTCGGTAATGTCGCGATTGGTGCGTTTGGGCTGAAAACTGGCCGGGTCGGTAAAGGCGCGGCGCAGCAGTTCGCGTTTGGCCGGGTCGCCGAAATCCTTGAGTGCGAGGCGATAGGTTTCGGTTGGACGACCCGTGAATTGGGTGTGGATTTCAAACGCGAGACGGTCGCTGACGATCAGCAGCGGCGGGTTGTCGAGCGCGTTGGCGTAGTCCTTGAGCTGACGCAGCGCGCCGCCCAGGTCACCGCCCGGCGCCTTGTATTCCCACGCGAAGCAGCCGCGCTTGAAGACGTCGGCAAAACCACGCTTCTGCCCGAGTTTGAGCGTGCCTTTTTCGAACGTGTAATTGTCCGTGTCGTCGGGGGAATCCACCCCGAGCAAACGACAAAGATCAATGAAGTGCGGCTGTGCGCCCGCGCGTTCGGACATGCCGTAGCTGCCACCGCCGGGCGACCATTTGCTGATGAAATCCTCGGGGGTCATGCGACAAATGTAGCCTGTTGCAGCGGATGCGAAAAAGAACAGGCCGCCCGAAGGCGGCCTGACGGGCGTGTCGCGGCGCGCTGGTTAGAACCGCACCTCGTTATTGGCCCGCCCCGCGCCGCCTTCGCTCAGCACGTTGCCGGTGTCGACCTTGACGATGTAGGCGTCGGCGTCGAACGGGCTGCTGGTGAGGCCGACGGCGTCGAGCTGGCAGCCGGTCGGGCCGCTGGCGGTGACGCGGACGGATTTCGCATCGCGAACTTTTACCGGCATGCTTTGACCGTTCGGGACAGCGAGCGTATTGTTGCTGACGAGTTCGCGGCCTGTGCCGTCGGTGATCTTGGTGACCGTTGGAGCGGATGGCGCGTCACCGATGTTTTTGACCGAGAACGAGAGCGCGGGAATCGCGACGAAGCCCTGCGCAATGCCGGGGCGGCAGTTGGTGTCGCGCACAGTGCCATCAGTCGAGTTGAACACGCGGTCACAGACGGATTCGGCCGGTGGCAAATTGCGGCAGAACGCGGGGTCGACGTTATTGCTGCCGGCGGTCACGGGGCGGAACGGCTTCGAGCCGAACTGATCGAGCGTGGCCGTGAGGTCCGGCTTGCCATTGGCGTCAAAGTTGGCGATGCGCCAGTCCTGTGACACTTCGCAGCGTTGCGCGGCGGCAACGTTGTGCGAGAGCTTGACGGTGGTCATCGTGCCCTGGAACCCGGATTGCACCTCGCAGTTGTACTTGAGCTGCATGCTCGTTGCGTTGCGGCCCACGAGCGCGACGCACGCGGGCTCGACCTTCATCGAACCGGCGTCGAGGTCGCGGCCCGCGAGCGTGACGGTGTCGCCCTTCCGCACGGTGCCGACCTGCGGCATCATGTTGGTGCTGATGCTGTAGCCAGGATTGACGGCGAGGTTGATGGTCGGGTCGGCGCGGCCGGTGATCTTGAGCGTGACGCTGGGGCCGGTGCCGACGGGGGTGCTTTCCGGCACCGTGATGTCGACGCGCGCGGTATCGCCGGAGCGGCGGATGTTGCTCGTGCAGGACGGACAGTTGTTGAGCGCCACGGCGGTGAGCTTGGCGCTGATGCCGGCTTCCTGCAGGCGGATGGTGTTCTTGCCACCGCGACGGACCGGGACCGTGAGGCCGTTGGCGAGATTGACCTCGGCGGACATGCATCTGACGGCGGCCTGATCGCCGCTGACGTCACTGGTGACGAGGACTTCGGTCGCGGCGTGGGCGCCGCCGCTGAGCGCGAACGCGAGGAGCGTTGCCGAGGCGGCGAGGGTGAGGGTTCGGTGCGGGGACTTCATGTGGCGTTCCTTGTTTGTGTGATGGATCGGGTGAAAACGGGTGAGAAAAACTGCGGGGAGATCGGCGACTGCATTGGCGGTTTCGTGAGGGGAAACCGATGAAGAGAAGGCTAGATTTCGCGCGCCGGGCCGTCGATACGCCGTTTGCCGTAGCGCGCCGGGCGTGATGACGTAGGCGGC
>CAYMSY010000387.1:0-2266 GCA_964393195.1 uncultured Alcaligenaceae bacterium
AAACGGGAGCCGGCGCAAGGAAACGAAGTCATGGCATTTCGCGCTAAAACTTCGATAGCTTTCAAACTTGGCTCAACATCGCGAACTAGCTGCATTGCCAGGCTGGATGGCATGAGAAGTTCTGCCGCAAAGACATCGCAGGCGATTTCGTTGGGCGCTCGCTTGACTGCACTTGCCCCATGAACCGCTTCATGCTCCGACGGCAATCCGAGTTCGAGGTGCGCGATCTCGTGACAAATCGTAAATCTGCGGCGTGCGGCAACTTCATTGGCATTTACCACGATGTAGCGTTTTCCCTGGTGGACGAAGCTACTACCCGACTCACCCGGCGGCATCTCTACGTCTTCCTTGATGATGGCGCCGACCGCTCGCGCATATGCGCTGACATCGACGGGAAGCGAAGTCGGATTGATACGACGTACAAATTGACGAGCGCGCTGTTCGGCTTCGCGCTCGTCCATATCACTCTTCGTTCAGCCGCCGCACGCGCTCGACGAGGGCACCATAGTCTCGTTTGACGGTGCTTCGAAAAGCCATGCCGGCAACTGTGACGAACTCTTCGAACGTGACCGATCTGTCGCTCAGCACATGCGTGATGAGCTCCGGGTCAACCGGACCGTAGTCGACAAGGTATTTAAGCATTTCGGTCTCGCGCTTGGCGGGCTTCAATGCCCGCACTAGCCGGGTAACCGACTCTTCTGACGGGGATTCCTTGGCACCAGATTCGAGCCGATGAATGTAGGCATGATCCAGTTCAGCAAGCTGGGCAGACTCGCGTAACGACAATTTTCGCTCATCGCGCAATGCGCGAAGTAGCACGCCCAAGGCCGTGACAGCCATTAATGGCAAATCCTTGACATGGCAATTTCTCCGATATATACTGTTGTCCAGCTAGACAACACATGCTTATTCACCATAGCAACAATTCAATTATGAATGAGTTGCCTGCGTTGTTTGACTGGTCACCAATTGTACAGGTTTTGCAACGGGGTGCAAGTTCGCCCTATCTACAAAGGAATCGAAAGATGAAGAACGGTGAATTAGAAATTTTTCTGCATTCTGCAGGCAAACCCCCTTCCGTCGTTACGGTAAGCGTGGACGAAAGGCTCGTTGACCTCCTTCTTCGCACCAACGTCATTGCAACCGCAACGGAAGAGGTGTTCGCCTTTGTGGGCGAAGGCGACGACTCGTTGCGAGATGGCGGCGATGAGGATGACGAACTGGAAGACGCGCACGAAGTCGTCAAGATCGAGCGGAAACTGAAAGATTTGCACGTAAAACCGCATGACCATGTGCACTGCTACCACTGCCGTCGGATCATGGTCACGGTCCACCATGGAAGCAAAGAGAAGAAGCGCAAATTTTCTCCCGCGGCGACGATTCAAACCGTTACGCAATGGGCGCGCAGGAAATTCAAGCTGACAGACGCGGCCGCCGACGAACTGATGCTGCAAATCTGCGACACGAAAATCATGCCGCGTGCTGACCAGCGACTGGGGGAGCTGAAGGAAGCGGCGAACTGCGCAATTTGTTTCAATCTGGTCCCTGAGGTTACGGAACAGGGACGGCCGTGAAGTCATCGGCCGAAGTCCTACTCGGGGAGGACCTGGCATCCGGGCCGTTTCGAGCCGGCATGGCCCGGGGCGCCTGGGGCCTTCCCGTCGCAGATGATGTGCCGTCCACGCTGCAATGGCCGACATTGGTGGTCTGGATCGCGCCTGCCCCTCGGGCCAACGCGCCAGAGCGCTTCTATTTCAACCTGGACATGTCCGGGTACCGCGGGCAGCCGCCCACCGGAACGCTCTGGGATCCGAAGAAGCACGCTGCTCTTGATACTTCCTTGCGTCCGAAAGGCCGACCAAACAGCCGATTCGCAAAGGTCTTCCGTACTGACTGGAAAATCGAGGCTCTTTATCATCCGTACGACCGGGTAGCCGCCGACTCGCACAAGGAATGGAAAGACTCCATGCCCCATCTGATCTGGACGCCTGAACACACCATCCTGGACTACTTGGTGGAGATTCACTGTCTGCTCAACGGAAGCGGATATGTCGGCGTCTGACGAAATCATCCAAATTCTCATTCCGCTCTGGACCTGGCGTGGCATCGTCAACGAACTAAAGCGTCGCGGCGATAACCTCAGGGAATCGGGTGCCTTTCTGCTGGGGCGCACCGGGTCGCGCACACAGCGCGTAGAAGCCGTTTTGTATTACGACGACCTGGATGCCAGCTCGCTCGCGACGGGCATGGTGACATTTCACGGTGC
>CAYMSY010000387.1:2276-3382 GCA_964393195.1 uncultured Alcaligenaceae bacterium
AGCTCGAGGTTCTGGCCGATATCCATACCCATCCCGGCACCGATGTTGATCAAAGTGGGATCGATCAGCGTCAGCCAATGATGCCCATGGCAGGACACACGGCTATGATCGCGCCGCGATTCGGCGACACCTCACCGTGGTCCCTGAAGAACGTCGGCATTTACGAATATCTCGGCAATTTCAAATGGCGCACGTACCCGGTTTCCGCACCCCCGCAGCGTGTGCGCTTGTGTCTATTCTAGGGAGTCCTGCAATGGGCGATATGTCGTTTTCCCGGATCTCGAAGTTGTTCCTCGATCTCGGCCATGCCAGCGCCACGGAGGTGATGAAGGAACGTGCCAATCACGCCGTCTTGATTCGCTGCGGCGATGATGTTGGGGAGTCCGCTGTTCTACAGCTCGTCCTGCTGACATGCGCAAATTTGGCATCGCGGTGCTTCCCCGGTGCCGTACGCATCGCTGCGACTAGAGCAGTATTGGACGCGCCAGCTCTCACCGCGGCGGCCACAGACGCAACGCTCGGCGACGCCCTGATTGCTGAACTCGGTGAGAATGCTATCGTCGATTTCGACCACGACGAGTCGTCACCTTCGACTATTATCTTGGGAAACGTCGATAACGGAACAGGCGGCCTGCGTGTAACTTTTGATGGATGGATTGCGGCCGTCGGCCCAGCCGCCGCGACGCCCCGCCTAAGAGAACGCCCCTTTTGTCCCCTCGTCGGCGTCCTCGCCGGCGGCCTTGCCGTATCGGAAATCTTCATGGCGTTCGCACAAGTGACGCCGGCCGCGATGCGTCGACCTGTCTCTGTTAGCTTATGGGCACCCAATTTGCCAGCTCACCACGACGATGCCGTCGGGGAACCTTTGGAATTCCTGCCGGGCGCGTTCTGGGTGTTGGGACTCGGACATCTCGGAAATGCCTTGCTGTGGGCGCTAACCGCATTACCCTATCCCAATCGTGGCGGCGTCACCGTCTACCTCAATGACTACGACTGCATCGAGCCCGAAAACGTGGAAACCAGCATGCTGTTCCGAACCGGGGATTCCGGGCTCAAGACCCGAACTGCGGCGGCTTGGCTCCATGCCCGCGGGTTTCAGACACGGC
>CAYMSY010000388.1:0-3372 GCA_964393195.1 uncultured Alcaligenaceae bacterium
ACCCAGATCAGTCAGCAGGCGGTGGACGGCGCTACGCGGTATACCGAGCCGGTCGGCGATGGCGGCGAGCTCCAGGCCTGCCGCATGTGCTGCGAGCAGTTCGAGAACACCCAGTGTCCGTTCGAGTACACCATTCATGAACAGGTCCTTTTCTGTGGTCTTTTTCACCTGATTTCGTCGACGAATCCGGTTGTCAGCTGATGCTCCAATAGCTTCAGCATCGCTGCCAAATGACCACAATTTGAATTCTACAGTAAAGTGGAATATTATTCCAGTATTGAATTTAATTCTGAAATTTAGCGTGGCTGTGGTCGACATCTTCCGGCCACGCGCTGCGCTTATCAAGCAGACTATTGTGGGAGCGAGCAGGATGTTGGAACTACTCAACGGCGCAACACGTGTGCATTACATCGTTGGCGATCCGATCGCCCAGGTGAAATCTCCCGCCGGCGTCACACAGGCGTTGCAGGACCGTGGGTGCAATGCGATTGTGGTGCCCAATCATGTGTCGGCCGAACACCTCAATGCTTGGTTTTCGGGCATTTCACTGGCGAAGAATGTGGACGGGGTTATCGTCACCGTGCCGCACAAGTTTTCGGCGTTTGAAGCTTGTACGACGACGTCGGAGCGTGCCAGTTTTCTGCGTACGGTCAACACGATGCGGCGCAATCACGACGGTACCTGGCACGGCGACATGTTTGACGGACAGGGGTTCGTACAGGCAGTGCGCGATGGTGGCTGTGATCTCGCGGGCAAGCGCGCGTTACTGGTAGGCGCGGGGGGTGCCGGCTCGGCGATCGCGCACGCGCTGCTGTTGGCCGGTGTCAGCGCTCTGGCTGTTTGCGACGAAAGTCAGTCACGTCGCGAGACGCTGGTCAATCGGCTCGACGAGCTCGAGCTCGCTCCTGTCACCCATGGCACATCGGACCCGTCTGGCTTTGATGTGGTGCTCAACGCAACCCCGATGGGCATGAAAGAGCAGGATCCTTATCCGGTGCAGGTGAAGCGCCTGACATCAAACATGTTTGTTGGCTGCGTGATTACTGCGCCGGCCGTTTCACCGCTCGTGGCGGCAGCGCGCGACGCTGGGTGCAAGACCTCGACTGGTGCGGACATGTTTGGGCGTGTGCGTGACTTGATGGTGGACTTCCTGCTGGGAGTTGTCGCATGACCAACAGTCTGGATGGACTCAAGGACGGCGATGCCTATGACGTAGTTGTTATCGGCGCGGGAGGTGCCGGCATGTCGGCGGCGCTATTTGCAGCCATTGACGGCGCCAAAGTCTTGCTGGTTGAGCGCACCGAACACGTCGGCGGCACTACGGCGTTGTCGGCCGGAACAAGCTGGGTCCCGACCACTGCCGTTGGCGCGAAAGTAGATGCGAACGACAGCGTTGAGATTGCACGGGGATTCCTTGAGCGTGCGGTGGGAACGCGGGGCGACGAGGCGCTGCGCCTGGCGTTTTTGAATAACGGTGCGAAAGCGGTCGCGCTGCTTGAGGCCAATTCTGAGGTGAAGTACCAGTGCCGTCAGTTTCACCCGGACTACCTGTCGGAGCTTGACGGATCAAGGCTTCGTGGTCGCGCCATCGAACCGGTCCCGTTTGACGGCCGCAAGCTGGGCGATGCGTTGGCGCTCGTCCGGCCACCGATTCCGGAGTTCACCGTGCTTGGCGGCATGATGGTGGACCGGGACGATATCAGTCATCTGCTAGGCATCACAAAGAAGTGGGTATCTTTCAAGTATGGCGTCCGCATCATTACGCGGCATCTGATGGACCGAATGCGTTATGGCCGTGGTACCCGCCTCGTAATGGGCAATGCGCTTATAGCCAGATTGTTGTACTCGCTGATCAGGCGCGACGCCACGATTCTTACCAGCACACGGCTCGTTGCCTTGCAACAAAACGAAAACGACGGCAGGGTAAGCGGTGTTGTGCTGTCGCAAGGAGACATCAAGCGAACGTTACGCGTTAACGGCGGTGTCGTCCTTGCAAGCGGGGGATTCAACCGCAATCCGCAACGCCGCGCTGAGATGATGCCCGGCATGAGTATCGACTGGTGTCCGGGTGCCCCCGGACATACAGGCGAAGCGCAGGACATTGCGCTGTCGGTCGGCGCACGGTTTGGCGAAAATTCACTCAGCCCTGCTTTCTGGGCGCCGGTATCGATTCGGAAACGTGTCGACGGCAGCACGGCCGTCTTTCCTCACTTCATCATGGATCGCGGCAAGCCAGGGATGATCACCGTGAATCAATCCGGGCAGCGCTTCCTCAATGAGTCGACCTCCTATCACCTGTTCGCGTTGGCCATGCAGGACGCCCATCGTGCAAGCCCGTGCATTCCTGCGTATCTGATTTGCGATGCGGCCGCACTCAGGCGCTATGGGCTCGGGATGATTCGACCCGGCGCCAACGCTGGCTCAAAAGCATTGCGTCCGTTTCTTGACGATGGTTATCTGACTAAAGGTGAATCGCTGCTGGATCTCGCAACAAAACTCGGTATTGCGCCTGACGCGCTTGCGACAACTGTTGCCCGATTCAACGTCGACGCGGCTGCAGGAGTGGATACCGCTTTTGACCGTGGTGCGACAGACTATCAACGTGCCAATGGCGATGCGACATTTGGCAGTGCCAACCCTTGTCTCGGGCCGCTTTCGGAAGCACCATTTTTTGCGCTACGGTTATATCCAGGTGATATTGGTGCCGCAGTGGGCCTAAAGACGGATGCTGATGCTCGAGTATTGGATCAGCATGATCGGCCAATTGGCAGTTTGTATGCCTGTGGCAATGATATGCACTCGATCATGGGTGGCACTTATCCCGCGCCGGGCATCACGCTCGGCCCCGGCCTCGCGTTCGCGTACATTGCGGCGCGACACGCGCTTGTGCGGGCAAGGGCTGCCGCGTGAGTTGGCCTGCCTACAGCTGTGATCGCAATTGCTCAGCCGCCGCCCTCAGTGGTGGCACGCAGTACCGTATGGCCGCAGCAGCGGGCATCGCAGCGATGGACATCGAAACACTAAGCGCCCCAACCGGCATCCCGGCACCATCCACGAGAGGCACGGCAATCCCGCGCAGTCCCAGCTCATACTGTCCTTCTGTAGCGGCATACCCCTGCTTGCGCATCTTGAGCAATTCGCGTCTGAACGCGGACTTATCAGTAGTTGTCTGCGGCGTGTATGCCTTGAGATCCGCTGACTCGAGCCACCGATCCAGCTCGGCATCTGGCATCAGGCTCAAAAGAATCCGGCCTGCCGCCGTGGTGTGTGCAGGCAATCGGGTTCCGGGTTCAATAGTCGTAGAGAGTAATTTCACCGCGCTGGCGCGTGTGATGTACACCGCATCCTCGTCTTCAAGGACCGCAAGACTTG
>CAYMSY010000389.1:0-3370 GCA_964393195.1 uncultured Alcaligenaceae bacterium
TGCCGAACTCGCAGACGCCGGGGACGAAGGCCAGCGGCGCAACGGCGAACACGTTTAACATGAGCAGCCCGGAGATCATCATCAACTCCGTAGACGGCGCGGCCATCGCGCAACAGATACAGCGACAAACGCTGAACGTGGCGCGGCGGGCGCGCGCCCGCGCGTCTCTGGCAGGGTAACGCATGGCACACACGCTAAAGGCTTACTACTTCCCAAGCGCATCAGCCCTGGCGAGCGCGGTGTCCGTGAACTTCGTGAGCGGAAACTCTGGCTCGTCCGGGTTCGCTCTGGATGGGTATCAGATGGGCATGCCTGGCGTCTCGGCGGCGCGCAATTCGTCGCTTACGTCAGACCGCATCCGCCCGCAATACTCGAAGCGGGAGACGGTCACGGACGTTCTAAGCCTCACCGTATATGGGGCGTCAACGTCCGACCTCTATACGAACATGCACTATCTGGTAAGGCTTGGCGAGTATGCGCGAATGGCGCAGGAGAACCCATCGGCGCGTCAGGTGGCGTATCTCGAATTACAGCCGAGCGGCGGCGCGTCGGCGGTGTATGCGCCTATCTATGACGCGCGGGTAGAGATGCCCGACGATTGGCTAAACACCGACGCGGCGACAAAGCGGATAGAGGGCGTCACCCTGACAATAGAGCGGGAAATATGGCGGGGGGTTATCCCGGCGCTCGGAGCGCCAGAGACCCTAGATTACCTCGGCACAGTCATTTCCGGCGGGAGCGTTGCGGGGTCTACCGGCTCGGTAACGTCGTCCAGCGTGGCCGGCGACGTTGAGGCGTATGCGACGTTTCAGGCGTATTCGCAAGCCGCAGACAACATCGACCGAATGATTGTGGGCTACCGCTCATTTGCGCTTGGCGGCGCGTCTCACGGCTCGCTCGGCAAGAAGCAAAGCGAATCCGCAACGTTTGGCATCATCGCGGACTCGACTTCTGGCGCAGACGGAACGGCCAGCGGCGGGAACGCGGCTATCATCACGTTCGCAACGTCGGCGTCCGATACGATCAGGTTCACGGGCGCTTCGATCCCTCACGGCGTTCACCGCGTCTTTGCGCGGGTGCGCGTTACGGCCGGGACTACGGCGACGGTGAAGCTCGGTTATCAGGATTCGGCATACTCCACAAGCGTGGCGTGGAAGACCAATACGGCCGTAACGGTCACAAGTTCGACATACATCACCGTCGATCTTGGCATCGCGTCTTACTGGCAGAACCCGCCGTCTATCCAAGTGGACGATACCGTTACCGGCTCGTACGCGGTCTATGCCTCACGCACGGCCGGCGCGGGGTCTCTGTATGTCGATTACCTGTTCTTCATGCCAACGGAGGGGTATGTATCGATCAGCGGCGCGGGCGTGACGTACGCAAACGGGTTTCGGATTGTCTATGACGAGGCTTCAATAGCATACAAGGGCGCTTCCATCGTGACGTTCGGTGTAAGCGGGGTCAACACCGAAGTTTGGTTGAGGGCTAGGGCCTGCACATTCGCCGGAGAATTGCGCGTAAAGCCTGGCGTCGGCACGTTCTACTGGATAGCGGGGGCAGACTCGGGCGGGTATATCACAGACTCCCTATCGGCTAACGACCCGCTGATTGGTATTCGCGCCACAAGCAGATTCCTAATGCCGATTCAGGTATAGCCATGAGCAGAATCGACATTCTCATTACCGAGAACCCCGCCTACGATTCAACGATGTCGCTGGTTGAGAACATCACGGACAGCGTAGATGGCGTTTTCAATTGGACAATCGAAGCCTACGGCGGCTTCGCTACGGCTCACTTCGAGATGTCGCTATCCGAGGATAGAGCTTTTGAGATGTTGAACCGCATCGGCAAGCGTGTCATATTCACCCATCCCGAAGCGCCAGACACATCGATGATCTGCTGGGAGGGGATGATACAAACCGTGACGGTTGACGACGGCGGCGCGTCCATCTCGCGCTCGATGGATAACTGCTACAACGTCATCCGGGTGAACTTTACCGGCATCGACACGGGCGTTAGACCTCCATCGCCCTACGGCGGCGGCAGCGGCTACATGGGCACGGATGCCGGGAAGGACGCGACGAGCATCAGCGCATATGGGAAGCGATATCTGCTTTACCAGGCCGGCACACTCTACGCGCGTGGATATGATGCGCTGATCGCGCAGGGGAACAACATGCGCGACCTGTTCCTGCAACAGTTCGCCAACCCGCGCGCGGTCGCAAACACCGTTAGGCGGGGCGGTGGCGCGGCGGCGTCAATGGTCAAGGTGTCGGTCGAGTGCGTCGGGTTCTCGTATGAGTTCGCGGTGTCGTTTCACTCCGAGACAAGCCCATCGGACGCGCCGATCAGCACAATCCTGTCTGACATCATCACCAACACGAACTATGGCTACTATGGCATAGGGACGCCCCCACTGCCGGCCGGGTTTCCGTCTACGTGGAAGCTCGACATGATCTCCACGGATACGACCGGGATCGCGGCGAACACGCGCACGTATGCCCGCTACAACTTCACGGACAAAACCACGCGGACATACCTGGACGAACTAACCCGGCTCGGCGACGGCGCAACAGGGCGGCGGGTGTTCTGGGGGGTGTATGAGGGCCGCAAGTTTACGACCACGGTGGAGCCGTCCGCAGTGGCCTATACGACTCAGCGCGGCGACCCGGCAGAGGCGATTTATGACACCACAACGGGGAACGTCGTCCCGCCCTGGCTGGTCAGGCCGTGCAACATTATCAGCGTTCCCGACCTGCTGCCCAGTGAGGCGGTCTACTCGACGGCGCTTGACAACGCCCGAACGCTAACGATTGGCACGGTTGAATTTACCGCGCCTTCGACCGTCGTGCTAACGCCCGTTCCCGCCGATCCGTCGGGCATGTGGGGCACTGCGAGGCTGGGGGCATGACGCTATTTGAAGGCAACTCCATCGGCGGATTGTCTGCCCGACTGCGCGGCGAGTTCTATTCCCGGCGCGACAACGGCGGCACCCTGGACTATGTTCCGCACAATTGGCGGCTGATTACCGCCAGCGGCACGGCGACGCAGGCGGACGGGTTGATTCTGGCGGACTGCCGCGCTGGGAATATCACAATCAGCCTACCCGATGCGGCAACGATGTCGGGGCATCTGCTCGCGGTCAAGAAGGTAGACCCAACCGCCTACACCGTGACCATAGACGGATATCTCGGCCAGTCAATTGACGGCGCCGGGGGCCAGACGATTACGACGCAGTACGGGCGGATCGGGATTGAGACGGACGGCGTAACGTGGTGGATCGTCATGAGCGCCGGCACGGTCAACGCGGTAACGTTCACAGATAGCGGGGCACTCTGGGCGCTGGTCTGGTTCGGCGCGGGCAACG
>CAYMSY010000390.1:0-3368 GCA_964393195.1 uncultured Alcaligenaceae bacterium
ACGAACGGCCACATGAACTGCAGGACCGCGAGGCGGGAATGGTTGCTGGCGGGGGGATTGTCGTTAGGCACTGGAAGCAGTTGTGGGCGCTTTCGACAATTGAAAGGGCTGAATTCTTACATACAGCTTTTTATTTAGATGACGTCTGAATAGGGCTAACAAGCTATTTTTTCTGATTATCGACTTTAAGCATTTTTACAGGTTATGCCCTTTCTGTACGCCATTTCATTGAAAAGTTGATGACCTGAAACAACCTTCAAGAGCACCATAACCGTCAAGCCAGTTGACAGCAAACGCCCGCATAATCTGCCGCATAGGCGTGGGCATCCGCTCACGAAGAGAGGAGTTTTATGGATCGTCGTACCCTACTTCAGGCGGCGCTCGCTGCGGCTGGCGCGTCGGCGCTGCCCGGCAGCGTGTTCGCACAGGACAAATATCCGAGCAAGCCCATCATGTGGATTTGCCCCTACGCAGCGGGCGGCAATGCCGACAACCGTTCGCGCCAGATCGCCAAGGTCATGAGCCAGGTGCTCGGCCAGCCGATCCTGATCGACAACAAGGCCGGCGCCGGCGGCAACATCGGCACTGACATGATCGCCAAGGCAAAACCGGACGGCTACGTGATCGGCATGGGCAACTTCGCGCCGCTCGCCGTGAATCACGCGCTGTTCAAGAAGCTCAATTTCGATCCGGTCGCCGACATCACACCGATCATGCTGATCGAAAAGGGCCCGCTGATCCTGACCGTGCGCGCCGATTCGCCGTTCAAGACAGTGAAAGACGTGGTCACTGCGGCCAAGGCCTCGCCCGGCAAGCTGAGCTATGGCTCCGGCGGCATCGGCGGCACCCATCACCTGAGCGGCGCGCTGTTTGAGCACCTCGCCGGTATCGACATGATCCACGCACCGTACAAGAGCGGTTCCGCCGCGGCGACCGATCTGCTCGGCGGCCAGGTCAGCATGATGTTCGAACAGATGTACGTCGCCGTGCCCGGCGTGCAGTCAGGCAAGACGCGCGCCATCGCGATCACCAGCAAGACGCGCTCGCCGCTGATGCCGGACGTTCCGACGATGGTTGAATCCGGTTTCCCGACGTTTGAAGTGCTCAACTGGCAAGGCATCGTAGGCCCGAAAAACATGCCGGCCGACCTCGTCAAGCTGCTCAACGCGGCAGGCAACAAGGCAGTGCAGGACAAGGACGTGCGCGAAAAAATGCTCAGCCAGGGCAACGAAATCGGCGGCGGCACGCCGGAGCAGTTCGCCGCCCTCATCAAGGCGGAAATGCCGCGCTGGGGCAAGGTCGTCAAGGACGCGAAGATCGAGCCGGAATAGACGGTTGCTGCGTTTCTGCAATTAAAAAAGCCCGCGATTGCGGGCTTTTTATTGGTCTGTGGGCGCGGCCTTGGCCCGAATCCGCAAAGCCTATCGCTGCTTCGTCCCCAGCGGCTCCAACCCCGTCTTCGCAATGATCGGCGCTGCGGCGGCCGAGGTGAAGAACCTGATCAGTTCGCGCGCCGCTTCCGGCTCTTTCGCGCCGGTCACGATGCCGGCTGAGAACAGCGTCGCCTGTTGCACTTCGTCGGGCAATGGCCCGACATAGTCAATGCCCGGAATCGGCACCAGTTCGCTGACCTGCTGCAAGCCCAGTTCGGCGTCGCCGCGCGCGACCACCGTGCCCACGCGTTCGCTCAGGATGCGCTTGCTTTTCGGCAGCACCTGATCGGCGATGCCCAATTTCTGCACCAGTTGCGTCGAGAAGTAAACGCCGCTGGCGCTTGCCGAATATGCGATGGATTTGGCTTCAAGCAGCGTCTGTTTGAGCTTGGCGAGGGTGCTGATGTCCGGCTTCGGGGCACCGGACTTCACGGCGAAGCCGATGCTGGAGCGCACCAGGTCGACGCGGCTGCCGGGCACGGCCTTACCCTCCGCGATGAACTGATCGAGCGCCGGGCCTGCGAGGATGATCACGTCAAACGCTTCGCCGCGTGCAAGCCGCGTCGGAATCGCATCGGGCGCATTGCCCATCGATGCACCGAATGACGAGATGACCTTGTGACCGCTCGCCTTTTCAAACTCCGGCACCAGCATCTTGTACGCCTCGGTGAATGCGCCGGAGGTGATCACGCGAATCTCCGCCGAACGGGAAACGATCGGCGCGGGCGGCTGCACCGCGCATGATGCGAGCAGCAGCGTGCTCGCGGCCAATACGCCGGTAAGCAGGCGGCGGCGAAAAGCGAAATTCATGGCGATTCCTCCTGATTGTGTCGTGACGACGAATACTAAGCTTCGATGCTGGCGGGGTCCTTTCAGGTTTTAGCGAAAAAAGACGAGCATCAGCTTTTCGCTGTATTCCTTTATGGATAGGGCTTGAGCCGTATAAAGGTTAAAAGTCGATAGTCGGTCTATTCACGCTGCTAGCCCTTATTGAATGCGCTTTTCATAAAAAAGCTGATCGACTTGTTCGTGATGCTCACGGCTCGCCGAGGTGCCTGTCGGGTCGCTCAAAACCCTGAAATCCCGCCGGCTGCGACGAATGGGAGATAGAACGTCGTGAGGCGCGAAACAAATCCGCGTGGCCAGTGTTCCAATACTCATGATCAGTTATGGTGATTTCAGTAAGCGAGCGCTCACATGTAGAAATTTTTCTAATCCCGAGCAATTAAGTCGGGAACTAATTACAATTGTTAGCACTCCTATGTTGTGAGTGCTAATATGGTGAAAAGAATCAGTCACCTGATGCACTTGGGCCGCTCCTGATGGGGATGGCTCGGCGGATTCGACAAGCGACCGTTGCTTGTGCGACCGCCCCCTCGTGGGGGTGTCAGGATTTACCTGGCAACGCGGACAGAAATGAACACGTTGCTCACGGCGCGCCGTCCGCGCAGTTTTTTGTAGACGGCAACTTACGGCTTGCGAGCCAATTGGGGAGTCTCAGTTAAATGTCCAACCCGACCGCCACTCTGAATTTTCCGGTTCCGTCCACGCTGGGCACCATTGACCAGTACGTTACGGCCGTCAACAAATACCCGCTGCTCACGCTTGAGCAGGAACAGGAACTCGGCCTGCGCTGGAAGTACATGCAGGACGTCGATTCCGCGCGCCAGCTCGTGATGAGCCATTTGCGCCTCGTCGTCTCGGTCAGCCGCAATTACATGGGCTACGGCCTGCCGCAGGGTGATCTTATTCAGGAAGGCAATGTCGGCCTGATGAAGGCTGTACGTCGCTTTGACCCGGAGCGCGGTGTCCGTCTGGTCAGCTTCGCGCTGCACTGGATCCGTGCCGAAATCCACGAATACATCCTGAAGAACTGGCGCATGGTCAAGGTCGCAACGACCAAGGCGCAGCGCAAGCTGTTCTTCAACCTGCGCA
>CAYMSY010000391.1:0-3363 GCA_964393195.1 uncultured Alcaligenaceae bacterium
CACGATGCGCAGCGCGAACGAATGCAGGCGTTTGACCGTCATGTCGTACAGCTCAGACATCGCGGCTTCGTCTTTTTTCGCCATGCGGGCGACGAGTCCGGCGAGCACGCGGTCGCGCTCGACGAGGGGGTCCATGTCCGCGCTGCCGCCTGGGCGCGGCGCGGCTTTCAGCTCAGGGGACGCAAACAGGCTGGAATCAGTCATACCGCTATGGTAGACCGAGAAGCTGGCGGCAGCGGGAAGAGGGATGGCGTACATGGGAGCGTTTTTTCAATGTCATCTCCCCGTACGCGGATAGGCGCCCGCTGGTTTTTGCCATGGAGCCTTTGCTCGGGATTCCGCCTGTAGCCGGTGCGGGCGAGCTGCGGCGGTTGCCGCGGCGGGTTCAGTAGCGTCCGCGTGATCCGGCCTGAAACTTTTCTGCGGCGCGGCGACTGGCGACGGTGTCCCCGCGTTGCAGGATCTCGCGGTCCTGATCCGGGGTCAGTCCGTCGCTGCCGTACTTGCCGTAATACAGCGCGTACTGGCTCTTGACATCGGGAGCGTCCAGCCATTGCTGTGTCGGCTTGGGCTTGCCGATGACGGGATGAACGTAGGACTCGATGACCCGCTGCGCCTTGGCATGGTTGACCAGTGTCTGGCCGACGGCGCCGCTTTGCTGCCATTCGCGCAGGCGAGTGACTTCGCGATTCGGAATGTCACCGCGAAACGGCAAACCGCCCATTGCCGAATGGGTGCACTTGAAGACAAAGTCGGGCATTTTGTCCATGCTCGACTGTACCGGCCAATGCCCCATCGGGACTGTGCGCGAGTTGACCGAAGGGTCACGATGCAGGTTCAGGACATAGCCGGCGTTGCGCGGGACTACGAAACAGTCGCGATGATTGACCTCGCGACTGATCGCGCCCATCGCGGCGCTCTGCGCCAGCATCTTCTGGGCGCGTTGCATGTCCGCCATTCGGCCCGCACCGTACACCGCTTCCTGTTTGGGTGGGGCAATGTGGGCAAACGAGCGGATAACACGACCAATCGCGTCCTCCGTGCCTTCATCGGTGCATTTGACGGTATCGAGGAGGGCCAGAAAATGCACCGGAACACCGATCTTTTCGAGCGCCTGCACGACACGCAGACAGGCGTAGGCACCGCGGCTGTAGCCGGCGAGCGAGATACGCGGCTGTTCGTTCTGGCGGGCGCAGTCGTCGAGTTGCGCACGCAGGAACTTGAGCGCCACGGCGACGCATTGCACCGTGCCGTTGCCCCAGAGGTTGGGGCCTGCGAGCCATCGCTTGTTGTTGTCGCTGGCAAAGGAGCCGTTGAACATCATGCCGACGTAGCTGTATTCCACGTCAAATTTTGAGAAATGGACGTTTTTCCACCAGTTCTCGGTGGTGCCGTCGATACCGACAAAAATTTCACGCATGATGCCCCCGGAGTTTGCTCGCACGGCGCCAGTACGGCGTCACGTGGTGTTGCGTCGAGGACAGTCGTTCTGTTTATTTCGACGCTGGGAACTTTGTAGCATCGAAAACTGCGCGCGCAACCGGAACTCACGTTACAAGCCGTTACACGACGCCGGTTTGGCGTCACGGGTTACCACGAGAGTGTTGCTTGCTTACCGTGCGTTTGCGTGCAAGTGCGCGAGCGCAGAAGGCGGGCGTATGGCGTCAAAAACTGACGCGCTGCACCGGTCCGTTGCCGGGCGTCAGTTCTAGTGTTCCTGTCGCCTTGTTGCTGGTCAGGATAACGCGGCCATCGAGGCGCGCGCTGCCACCGCGATTGGCGACGGTACAGGTTGATGAGATGGCATCGGGGTTGGGCGTGCAGTCAACAGCGACTTCTCCGAGCGCCAGGTCAGACTGGCCGAGGCGGTAGCGGGCATCGTCGGCACGCAGATTGGCCTTGAGCGACAAGGCACTTTGGCTGACGGCAAGCTGCTGGATATTTGCTGCAAGGCGCGTGGAGGTGGCGGCGACGCCAGCGACCGGCGCAATATCGAGCGGAACCGACAGCGCCAGCTGCTCACCGACCAACGTTGCCGTCAGCGCATTGACGTTGACCGACCCGCTGACGGAATCGCTCAACTGACAATGTGCTCCGGGCGGGGACACCGACGGTCGGCACTGCCATGCGATCGACCATGTCGGTGGCACGCCGGTGACGTTGAACCGGGCGCGGCCATTCCAGACCGTACCGGAGGCTTCATGCAGCTGCACAAAGCGCGCTGCCTCGGGCGAAATCGCAAGCGCAACGAGCGAAGCAGGCAAACGCCATAGGCATACGGTTACGGCCGTCAGCAAAAGCGCGACGGCAACAACAAGCCGCCTCACGGTGCACGCTCCGCCGTCACCGCAAAGCCGGCGCCGTTGCGTGCCACCTTGACCTGGGTCAGTCGAATCTGGGCGAGATCGAATGCGAGCAGGCTGGCGCGAAGTTCGGCAAGCGAGGCGACTTGCCAGCTCAGATCGCCGGTTGCGCTGGCCTGCCGGACAGCGAAACGGGCAAGTAGCGCTTCGCGAGTCAGCGGTGGAGCAGTAGTCGGCGTAGTGGCTTGCCACGCGTTCTGCATGGCGGCATCGTGGGCCTGCACGCGGGCACGCTCATGGGCTGAAAGCAACGCCAGCGCGACAATCACCGCGACTGCCGTAATACCCGCATAGACGCATCGTCTGATGATGTGTGACGGCATCGATTTAAGATCAAGACGTGGCATCGTGTAATGGTCCGTGCTCACGGCAGCTGCACCCGAAGACGCGGGCCTGACGGCTGGGTACCCTGCGCCGCCTGAGTCGACTGCGCGGCTAGACCGTTGCTTTCGAGAGAGCGCGTGATGCGCGCAAGGGCCGCAGCATCGACGGTGTCGGGCAGGGTGAGTACCCAAGCGCCACCGGCATAGGTTCCGCCCTGCAGTTGACGGGTAGCGTCCGGTGCGATGGTTGCGACACGCTCAAACAGCGCACCCGCCGTACTCTGCAGACGCTTGCCATCTACCGCGCCCTGGACAGGCACGGGGGGCGCGTTGCCTGCCAGCCGGACGCCGGCGATGACTGCGCAGAACACTGCGGCAGCCGCTGACCATTGCAGTGCTCGGTCAAGCCCCGTGGTGACCCGCGTCGTGCGAACGCGAGGCGGAGCGACAAGGGGCACGGGTGGCGTCTCGGGCAGGGAGCCGTCAGACATATCGGCGCCGCCTGCGGCCGCCCAGTGGGCAATCGTGTCGTCCGTGACAGCGGTGTGGTCACGATTCACCAGAATGCAGCGCGGGGTGGATGTCGAGGCCGATGAAATCGTGGCTGCTACCACGGAGGGTAGCGAGGTACTGCTTCCGGACGTCTGTTCAACGGTGGCGGCGCCGTGCTCGCCAAT
>CAYMSY010000392.1:0-1506 GCA_964393195.1 uncultured Alcaligenaceae bacterium
CGCTGCGCGACACCTCCCCTACGTCGTAGGGGAGGCATAATTGACGCAAACGTCAAGCAACCGCCCGTACGCAACGCTGCTACGCAGTCCCAAGGAGTGAAGCTCATGTCCACATTCAAAGCCTACCTAACCACGCAAGAAGGCAAAAGCTCAAAGACCGAGCTTGTCGATTTCTCTGTGGACCAGCTGGATGCGGGTGAGGTGCTGATCAACGTTGATTATTCGACGGTGAATTACAAGGACGCGCTTTCGGCGACCGGCGCGGGGCGCATCATCCGGCGCTTTCCTTGCATCGGCGGCATTGATCTGGCGGGTACGGTGGAATCGTCCACTGACGCCGCGTTCAAGCCGGGCGACAAAGTGATTGCGACCTCGTATGACGTGGGCGTGGCGCATCATGGCGGCTATGCGCAGAAGGCGCGCATCCCGGCGGCGTGGCTGGTACCGGCTCCTGCGGGGATGACGTCGTTCGATGCGATGAGCTACGGTACAGCGGGCTTCACGGCGGCGCTCGCGGTGCAGCGCATGCAGCATGATGGCTTGTCGCCCGACAAGGGGCCAGTGCTGGTGAACGGTGCGACGGGCGGCGTCGGCATGGTGTCAATCGAGATTCTCGCGAAGCTTGGCTACGAGGTCGTAGCGGTGACGGGCAAGGAGAAGGACATTGATCTGCTCAAGTCGATCGGTGCGGCGAGCGTACTCGTGCGCGGACAGTTCGAGATGACCGAGAAACCGCTCGGCCCGGAGACCTATGCCGGTGCTGTGGACAACCTCGGTGGCGAGCAGCTGTCGTGGCTCACGCGCATGATGAAGGTCGGTGGCACGATCGCGAGCGTTGGTCTGGCGCAGGGATGGGAAGTGAAGACGACCGTGATGCCTTTCATCCTGCGTGGCGTGTCACTGCTCGGAATTGACAGCGTGAACTGCCCGATGTCGCTGCGTCGTGAACTGTGGGCGAAGCTCGCGAATGAATGGAAGTGCGACAAGCTGGCCTCGCATTGCCGCACGGTGTCGTTTGAAGCATTGCCATCGGTGTTTGATGCGTACGTGAAGGGCGCGGTGACGGGGCGGACCGTCGTCAAAATCGCCTGAGCATCGGTTCATGCGGCAAAAGGGTGGCACAACGGCCTGGATTCGCGTCTTCGCCGGTTCGGCGGCGTCATTGGCGATGAGCGCCACGTCTGCTGATCCGGTCGAGCCTTTGAAGAATCACTACAACGATCCCTTCGTTCAGGTAACCAGCGCAATCAAACCCTGTCCGCAACCGCGCGGCCCGTTCATGACGGTGAAGGAGGCGCAGGCCGAGGCGCATCCGCGCATTGAGCGCGGCACGACCTGTTTCATGTCGGGCAAATGCACGGAGCCGAATGCGTACCGCTACGATGCGCGCATCGCGGCGGCGGCACAGGCGGCGACGACATTGGCATTGAAGCAGATGCCAGCGCTTGCGCAATCAAGCGTGTGGTTCACGGTGCAGCGGCGGTTCGTGTTTGTGCATGGCTGCGT
>CAYMSY010000392.1:1606-3348 GCA_964393195.1 uncultured Alcaligenaceae bacterium
CATTTTGTCGCTCTATGCCCTATGAAATAAAGGGTTTACGACAAAGCTATAAGCCTACGCCGGCTGTTTTGCGGTTGCCACGACGCGTGCCAGCGCCTCGAATTTGCTGTCACCGAGTACATGGCGGGCAAGTCCGAACGCACGGGACACCGCCACTGCACTGACCCGGCGGTGGGCGCCGGTGCGGTCGCGTTCCTGGCCGAAGCCGGAGCGCGTATTGCCGGCGATCTGTACGACACCGCGAGCGCTGATGCGTGATTCCAGCCAGCCGAGCGCGCGACGAATGGCCGGCTCAATGTCGCGCCGCATGTCGGCCGTCGCCGCATGGTCAAAGTAGCGCAGCAAATAGACCAGCGCCTCGGCCTGAAAGCTCGCGTCAAAGCCGCCGCGCTCGATGAAATAACCGCTCTTGTGCTGGCGCTTGAGCCCTTCGCGAATCATGTCTTCGCCGGCAATGGCGAGACCCGGCTCCGCCACCACCCGTCCGGCTGCTGCGAGCGCGTAGCCGGTGATCATGAAGCGCGACGCGTAGCCCTCAAGCTGTGCCGCACCGGCTTGGGCATTGCGTGCGTCGGCAAGCCAGCGCGCGGCGCGCTCGAGGCCAGGCCGGATGGCACCGATGCGGGCGGAAAAATTGCGCGCATAGCCGCTGCTTTCGAGCAGCCACACCGAATGCGCCGTTGCCGCGACGAAATAGCTCGCGCTCAGGTAGTTGTCCTTGCACGGAAAGCTGCCGTCCGGCGACTGCTGCGAAAACCCCCACTCGATGGCGCGCAGACCGGCGTCGATCAGGTCGTTGCGATTTCGATTGACGCCAGCGCCGATTACGGTGTCGGCGAAACGCTGTTCTTCGATGTACCACTCGCCGTTCTTGCGCGCGCCGGCTTCCCAGCCGCGGTTGACCCCCATGGCGCCGGATTTTTCAACCTGCTGCAGCAGCGTATCGGCATTGCGATAGAACGTATCCGTCAGCAGCGCGCTGCGCTCAAACGAAGCATCGAGACCGGCGCCCGCTGCACGCCACTCGCGCGTTACCGGCACTGCCATCGGTGGTTGCGGCTTGCTGACTCCGGGCGCGGGCGCTGCGTAGTCAACGCCGCGCGATGGTGGCGAGGAAGCGCAGCCCGCAAGCCCCAAAAGCCCCGCAGCGACTGAAAGGCAGGCAACCCGCTGCGCCAGATGCAAACGACTCATCAACTACGCAATCAGGAAGAAGAAGCCTTATTGTCGGCTTTCTTCGATTTCTTGTCAGCGGCCTTCTTCGCCGCTTTGCCCTTGCCGGATTTCGCCTTGCCGCTCCCGGCCTTCTTGGTCTTGGCCGGCTTTTCCTCCGTTGCCGCTTTCGCTGCATTTGCCTTGCGTGCGGCGGCGCGCTCCTGCGCCTCGAGTTTTTCGCGCTCGCTCAATCGCTTGTTGAGATCACCCGAGTCCTTGCGCATCTGGGCATTGGCGTCCTTCGCGGCGGCCTTCTGTTCGGCGCTGTCCTGTGTCGGCGCTACTACCCTGGCAGCAGGACAGGGTTTGTCGCTGTAGACGGTCTTGCCGTCCTGATCGCAGCGAAATGCGTTTTGTGCAAAGGCGCCACTGGAGCCAAGCGCGGCAACAACTACCGAAACAGCGAACAAACGCAACTTCATCAACAAACCCCTCGATTACGCGACATCCGGTCAATCATCATATTTTGCCGCGCCGGCAGAGACGGTTGCACCAATCCGGACGCGGACGCACATCGGTGTGACCGG
>CAYMSY010000393.1:0-1258 GCA_964393195.1 uncultured Alcaligenaceae bacterium
GCTCGCAGCAGAGCGAGCGAGCGCTGGTCAAGCGGCTCTTGTGGCAGGGCCGCACACTGTGGGGCTATCGCGTGCACGATAGCCTCGCCGCGCTCGACTGGCTGCTGTCGTCGGCCGAGTTCGCGACGCTGCCGGTCACGGCGCTCGGGCTCTCAATGGGCAGCTCGCTCGCCGTCTGGTGCAGCGCGCTCGACGAGCGCATCGCGCAATGCATCGACCTCTGCTGCCTGTCCGAATACTATGCACTGCTCGAGACCGGCGGCTTCGACCTGCATGGCGAATACTTCTTCGTGCCCGGACTCACCAACGAATTCACTGCCGCCGAGATCAGCGCCCTGATCGCGCCGCGTCGGCACCTGTCCTGCGCCGGGCGCGACGACCCGCTGACGCCGCCCGCAGGCCTCGCCGCGATCGATGCCGCGATGCGCGATACGTATTTGGCTTTTTCTCAGCCGGGCAACTGGCAGCAATCGGTATTTCCTTGCGGACATCAGGAAATTCCGGAGATGCGCAGCCAAGTCATTGATTTTTTGAGGAAATAAAAAACCGTCTCGATGACATAGATTGAGACATTTACGGCCAACCCTGATTACTGTATAAATAAACAGTAATGGATGCCCTTTTCTTCGACCGACTCGCCAGCAGCAATGCGACCCTGCGTGACCATGTGCGTCGCGGTGTCCATGGCGGTGCGTCGGGCTCAGGTATTGGTACTGACTCGCACTCCGCAGGCGTCGCGACCAGTTTCGCGGTGCTTGATGCCTTCCTGCCTTGGCGCGGCTGGCCTGCGGGCGCCATGACCGAAATCATGACCGACGTGCCGGGTTGCGGCGAGCTGTCGCTGCTGCTACCAGCCATGGCGTATCTGACGCGGCAAAAACGTCCAATTCTCTGTGTCGGTGCGCCACATGAGCTGTTCGCGCCAGCGCTGCTGCAGGCCGACGTTGATCCCGCCCTCGTGACACAGATCAATGCGGGCGACTCCTCCAAGAAACATCAGAAAGAAAACCTATGGGCCACAGAACAGGCGTTGAAAACCGGCTTGCCGGGCATGGTGGTGCTGTGGAGCACAGCGTATTCGACTTTGGCGCCCGACGTTTTGCGACGACTGCACCTGGCCGTGCTGGGCAGTGCGTCCAGCAACGCGCCAGCGGATTCGACTACATCGAAAACGATGTTGATTCATTTTCGTGGCGCCTCGTCCATGTCGCAGCCCTCGCCGGCCTGGTTGCGCTTTGGCTATGCGGCGGATGACGTT
>CAYMSY010000393.1:1268-3344 GCA_964393195.1 uncultured Alcaligenaceae bacterium
CGCGGATCAGCAGGACCGGTAGCGCTGACGCTCAAGTGCCGCGGTCGCGAGCTCACTCGTCCATTGATCACACTCGATCGCGCGGCCGTGCAGGCACGCCTGTACGGGCAGATGCGCGCGGCCCGACTGCTCGACAGTACCGTCGAGTTCGGCACAACCTCGTTGTCACAAATCGTCGAGGCCAATCGATATACGACCGAGACACTTGCTGCCATCACATCCAGGGCAACAGCGGAGATGCGCACGCAATCGAAGGGTTCTGATTTTGTGGATCACCAACTAACGAGCGTGCCCGCAACACAGCCTTCGACGCTACGGCCAATCACACGCGCCACTCACTGATCGGCAGCATGTCGTCTCATGTGGCTTGCGATTTATGTACCTGATCTGCCATTGCAGGCATTCTCGCGTGAGCTGCAAGCATCAGTACCTACTGTCATCTTCGATCACAGAGGACGTCGCACCATTGTTGTTTCACGCAACCGCATTGCAGCGCAATCCGGCATTAAAAATGCCCAATCGCTGGCCGAAGCCAATGCGCTAACCCATCAACTCGTCGCTATCCTGCGCGATCCTGATCGCGAAACAGCATGCCTGCATCGTCTGGCTGATGCCCTGTCATCGCTGACACCAGGTATTCATGTCAGCAACAACTTCGGCCTTTTGTTGGATGTAGCTGGGTCGGTGACATTGCACGGCAGCTGCAAGGCAATGATGCAGCAAGCCATTGACATCTGCGAAAAGGTATCCATTCGCACTCGTCTGGTTCTTGCTCCTACTGCACGCGGCGCACGCTGGCTCACGCATGCATATCGTGAACTGATCGTTGAAACACGGATTGATGACTGGCTGGACGACTTGCCGGTTGCGTGCATGGATATTTCATACGACCTGATAGCAGAATTGCGTGGGCTCAACCTGCATCATTTGTCAGCCGTCCGCCGTCAGGACAGTGCGGAGCTAAACCGGCGATTAGGTACCGAATTGACAGTCGCACTCGACCAAGCCTATGGAGCAGCAACGCAATCACTCTCATTCCGTAAAGTTGAGCGCACGTTCCATCAGTATGTCGAATTTCTCGATCTGACCAGAGAGCAATCACACTGGTGGCATGGAGCCGTTGTACTGGTGCGCCAGTTACAGGAATTTTTGCGACTGCAGGGACAGACTGCCTGCGAATTGCAATTCACTTTTTCAAATGGTCATCAGCAATTCACCGAGCTTATGCTGGCATCCGCACAAGGCACCCACCACGCTGACGAATGGCTGAAATCGCTTCAGGCTGGCCTTGAGCGAATTTCTTTGAATCATGAGATATCGCGTATTGATCTGCAATGCAGGAAACTCAAAAAAGTCGATATCTATGAACCGGATTTCTTCGATCAAAGCAAAACACGGCAACTGATATGGGCCTCGCTACTTGATCTGCTGTCGTCTCGAATTGGCCTGCCACAACTTCGACGCAGGCCTCGCCATCCCGGGAACGCCTTGCCCGAATCATGTAGCGCCCCCCTACATCAGATGCAGTCCGGCCATACTGAATCTCTACGCCCTTCCTGGTTGATCGATCCGCCGCAACGATTACGCGGTGATGTGCTGCTTCGGCTGCGTCACTCGCTCAGTCGTCGCCAGCCGGAGCGTATCGAAGCGCATTGGGGCACGCAACATTACGCTAATGAACCAGCTGCGCTCCGTGATTACTACATAGCCGTCGCGGATCATCACTGTTACTGGTGGGTATTTCGTGAACGCATGACCGATCAGTGGTTTCTGCAAGGCATCTTTTCCTGAGGCAAGGAATTCGGAGTGAAGCCTGCCTACGCCGAGCTGTTTTGCCGCTCGAATTTCAGTTTCCTGCAAGGCGCTTCGCATCCTGAAGAGCTGGTCGAAGCCGCCTACGACCTTGGATATCGGGCCATTGCCATTACGGATGAATGCACACTTGCAGGCGTAGCGCGTGCACACACCAGCTGGCGTGACCTCTGTGCAAAGCATGGGCACACGATGAACGATTCACCGCTGCGTCTTATTGTGGGTACCAGCTTCCGTCTTAATGACAGTGAACTGATTCTACTG
>CAYMSY010000394.1:0-3341 GCA_964393195.1 uncultured Alcaligenaceae bacterium
GGAGCGCGCTGGCCTTCGAGCAACTGGATGAAACGCGACATGTGCGTCCCCTTCACCTGTTCCGGAAGGCCGACGTACATCGAAAACGTCGCGACAGTGCCTTGAACTTCGCCGCCAGAGGTGACGATTTGCATCGGATAGCGCAACGCCTTGATGCCAACACGCTGGATGGGAAGGTGTCGTGCGTCAGGCATCGACTGTGTATCGTCGAGGGCTTGTGGGGGAGCGGCCTGATAGAGCGCGCGGTCAAAAGCATTCATAAAGGTAGTTTAGCCGGCCATTTGCCCCTATCGGCGACTATGGCTTCTGCGCGATTAGAGCTTCAATTCTTTGAATCAGCTGCTTACTTTGGGGCTCCACGCCACTTTCAAAGCTCTCGACCTTCCTGCCGGAACGATCAATCAGGTATTTGTGAAAGTTCCACTTCGGCTCAGCGCCGCTAACGCGGACGAGGCTTGCGAACACCGGATCCTTGCTAAGTGGCGTTACTTCGACCTTGGCGAAGACCGGGAAGCTCACGCCAAAGTTGGCTTGACAAAATTCGGCGATTTTCTTGTTGTTTCCCGGCTCCTGTCCGCCAAATGCGTTGGATGGAAATCCGAGCACAATCACTGCTTGGGCGGCATATTTTTTGTGCAGCGCCTGCAATCCTTAGTATTGCGAGGTATAGCCGCATTCACTCGCGGTATTGACTACGAGCACCACTTTGCCGGCGTACTGACACATGGACTGAGCCTTGCCGCCCGTCAGCGGTTCCACCGAATGATTGAGTACGTCCGGACAGGCGAAGGCGGCCGACCCCAGCCCCAGGGAGAGCAGTAGCGCGGACACCCGTTGGGGTTGGTCAAAAAGTTTCATGTCCTAGACAATAACAGACGTTTGCCGTAGACTAAACGGACTGTTACCGCTTGTCAACCTGCCTCAACCCTAACGCTCCCGTCATGAACATCCCCTCAGATATCGTTCCCGGCGCGGCGGCTCACCTGTCAATCAGCGCTGTAGAGCGGGACACTGGCCTGTCGAAAGACGTGTTGCGCGTATGGGAACGACGTTACGGTTTCCCGAGCCCGGAACGCGATGCCAACGGCGAACGGCTGTATCCGCTGACACAGGTCGAACGACTGCGTGCGATCAAGCGGCTCATGGACGGTGGCCATCGTCCGGGGAAACTGCTGTCCATGTCAGAGCCGGAGCTGAACACGCTGGTCAGCCGCCAGAGTCGTCCGCGCCGCGCCGATGAGGCCGGCGATCTGCAGCGTGAAGTGCTGGACCTGATCCGGACGCACGACATGACGGGCTTGCGGCACCGGTTGAGTCAGCTGCAAATGAAACAGGGGTTGCAGGAATTCATCGTCGAAACGGTGGCGCCACTTAACCGTGCCGTAACCGAGACCTGGATGCGCGGCGAGATGGAAATCTTTGAAGAACGCGCCTACAGCGAGCAGGTGCAGGTCGTGCTGCATGCCGCGATGAGCCCGTGCGCGCAGTGCACAAGCCTGCCGCGCATCGTGCTTGCAACCTTTCCCAACGAAGTAAACGGACTGGGCCTGTTGATGGTCGAGGCACTACTGGCGCCAGAAGGGACGCAATGTGTGTCACTCGGTACCCAGGTGCCAATCCCGGAAATCGTTGCGGCGGCTGCTGCATTTCAGGCCGACGTCGTCGCGCTTTCGTTTTCATCGGCATTCAGTTCGAAACAGGCGATTGCGGGGCTGGAGTCCCTGCGCGCCGTCCTGCCCGCCACAACGGCGATCTGGGTCGGCGGCGAGTTGATCCGGCGCATTCGTCGCGAGATTGCGGGGGTGACGCCAACCGGCACGCTGGCGGACATGCTGGCGGCGTTGCGGCAATGGCGAGCGGAACGCGCCGGAACCATCACCGCCTAGACTCCTGAGGCATCGCGTGAGCTTCAAGGGCAACAAAGCGTCGCTGCCGTCAAAGCCTTGCCAGAACTGTGGTCGGGATATGGTCTGGCGCAAGTCGTGGGCGAAGAACTGGGGCGACGTGAAATATTGTTCTGACCGCTGCCGCGCAGCACGGGCACCTCGCGGCACTGACAGCAGCGTCCCGGCGAATAACGCGTGCCAAAACAAATGACCGTACGCTGCCGACGGCTTGTCGTCGTGCTCGGAGATCAGCTTAATCGCGATTCTGCGGCGTTCGATGGCTTTGATGTCGTGACCGACGCGGTTGTGATGGTCGAAGCATTGGCTGAGTCAACCCACGTCTGGTCGCACAAGGCGCGGACCGCACTGTTTCTGTCGGCGATGCGTCACTTCGCCAGTGATCTTCGGACAGGCGGCATTCGTGTCGAATACCGTCAACTCGACACCCATCGTGATGCATCGCTGATGGCGGGCTGGCTGGCGGCAATAGAGAAATATCAGCCCGAGTCGCTGGTCTGTGTCGAGCCAGGCGATCTGCGCGTCTGGCGAATGCTTAACGAGACTGCGGCGCAGGCGAAACTACCGCTGGACCTGCGCGTGGATCGCCATTTCATGTGTTCGCGCGAGGCGTTTGCGCAATGGGCGGGCAACAGCAAGAGCCTGCGCATGGAGTTCTTCTATCGGCAGATGCGGCGCGAGCACAACGTCCTCATGAAAGACGGGGAACCGGTCGGTGGCCAGTGGAACTACGACAGCGACAACCGCAAGAGTTTCGGCAGGGCCGGGCCTGGTTTTCCGCCTGAACCGCCGACCTTTGAAAGCGATGACATCACCGCGGCAGTGATGACGCTGGTTAAACGCGAATTTCCGGATCACCCGGGATCACTGGGACACTTCAACTGGCCGGTTACCCGTGATCAGGCGCTCGTCGCGCTCGCGAGTTTCATCGACGAGCGACTCGATGCCTTTGGTCCGCATCAGGACGCGATGTGGACCGGCATGGCGTTCGGCTGGCATTCGCTGCTTTCAACCTCGCTGAATCTGAAGCTCCTCGATCCCCGCGAGGTAATTGCGGCCGCCGAAGCGGCGTGGTGCGAGCGTGATCTCGATCTCGCGGGGGTCGAAGGCTTCATCCGGCAAATTCTCGGTTGGCGTGAATTCATGCGTGGCGTCTATTTCCTCGACATGCCGTCGCTGAAAACCGCCAACCACTTTGGCCACGGCAACGCGCTGCCACAGTGGTATTGGTCCGGCGAGACGCGCATGAACTGTCTGCGTCAGTGCGTCACGCAGACACTCGACCACGCCTATGCACATCACATCCAGCGCCTGATGATCACGGGCATGTTCGGCGTCACGGCTGAAATCGAGCCGCAGCAATTGTGCGACTGGTATCTCGCGGTCTATGTCGACGCCGTGGAGTGGGTCGAGCTGCCGAACACGGCGGGCATGGCG
>CAYMSY010000395.1:0-3341 GCA_964393195.1 uncultured Alcaligenaceae bacterium
AACCCTGCCCAGAAGGTGTCTTTGATTTCCAAAGACAGCCTTTTTTTTGTCGCCTCGTCAGCTTCGGTTAGGGGGATCGCCACCTGAAGGAGACTATCTGTGTCAAGTGCATCCGGAGTGAGCTGGCGCAGACGTTCTGACGAAATACCTACCTGTCCCCGCGGAAAGGGCGACAAAGACGCGCTGCTGCGGCCAAAACGTCTTTGCAACCCTTCAAGAACGAAGCCCGCGAAGATAATGGCACACGAGGGCCTTTGGCAAAGCGTCGAAAGGGCGCTCAAAGGCCGTATGCGCTTTACGTCTTCCACGAGCCTAACCGCCGCCCGATATCGGCGAAGTGCATTATCGCGGGGTAGAAGAAGTGCCCGAATGTCGGGGCGCTGGGTTTCATATTTTTGAAGGAAACGTGAATTCGCCGCGATCAATGCATCTGCATCATGAGAATTAAGCCTGAAGGACAGCGAAGATGGGTGGCGTCGATAGAAATATAAAGGAAGCGACGAGACTAGAAGTCTACCTCCGTTGGCGAGTAGATTTGCCAAGAAATCGAAATCTTCGCCTATGCGCACGGTTGTGTCATAAACTACGCCGGACTTCTTTAAAAAATCCATCCGTATGACCGGTTTTACATAGCCTAACGCGGATCCAAATCCACCATCGGTTGGCGTTACCAAGACGGGCAACGAAACCTCAGTAAGCGGCGCATTAAGCAGATCCCCAATAAAGGGCCAAGCCAGCCTTCCATCTTCGTTTTCCGTGAACGCCAGCAGCTGATCAGCTACGATCTCAACCTTTTTGGTTGTGGCAATTGCCACGAGGCGTGCGAGCCTGTCAGGGTGAATGATGTCATCTGCGTCCATTACCGAAACCCAATCGCCCCGCGCGGCTGAAATGGCAAGGTTGCGTGCGGCGGCTGGTCCGGTCCCGGGTCCGTTTAGCAATTTGAGCCTGGGTTCTTCCCGTGAATAAGCCTCGAGCCATTCGCGGCTGCCGTCCGACGACCCATCATCGACGACAATCAGCTCAACATCCACGCCTCTTTGGCTAAGACAGCTTTGAACGGCATCTTGAAGGAAGCCTCCCGGATTGAGGCAGGCCATAACTATGCTAACTGATATCGACGACATCGTTATTTAGCCTGATAAACCCTGACGTAATCGACCTCCATTCGGGTGGGGAAGGCTTGGGGGTCTATCCCTTGGGCATTCCCCCATGCGCCGCCAACGGCGACGTTGATCAGAAGATAAAAACGATGATCAAAGGGCCAGCTATCGTAAGAGCCGTTCTTCGGCTTTTGCGCCGTGTATACTAACCTGTCATCAACAAAAAATGAGATGGTGTCCGCGCGCCAATCCATCTGGTAGTTATGAAATTGACCGCAGACGTCAGCTGCATACGTCGCCTCGGAAAGCTTGGGGCCACCGTGTTCGGTGTCGTAGGTGTGGAGTGTCGAATGGACTTTGTTTGGCTCGTGACCGACATGTTCCATGATATCGATCTCGCCGTCCTTTGGCCAGCTTCCTCCGTCACTCAGAAGCCAGAATGCCGGCCACACACCCCGGCCGCAAGGTAACTTCGCACGTATATCGAAATAGCCGTATTTCCAGGACGCATGGCCCTCTGTGATTAAACGGGCAGAACTATATTCCTGTCCCGCCCAGTCACCCTCGTTTGATAGGGCTTCCTTACGTACCTCGACGATCAGGTTGCCGTTCTCAAGGCGCGTGTTCTCTGTGCGACCGCGCGCGTAATACTGGCGCTCATTGTGCCACCAAAGGGCCTTGTTGGCCCGAGTGTCAAATTGCCATTTTTTTGAGTTCGGAAGACCTTGACCGTCAAATTCGTCACTCCAGACCAGCTTATACCCGTCGGGTACGCGGGTACTTGCAGGCTGACCTGAGGCGCCTGTGCAGCCTACCAGTCCGAGGGTCAGGGTAAGTCCAAGAAACAGGACTTCTGTCTTTAAGTGGCGGTTTTTCATATAAAATTCCAAAAATTGACAATCAAGAAATGAGCGAAATTGCGGTAATTTTTTATTATCCATTCCGCTTTATTCAATATTAAGCAGGTTTTGTTACCTTGTTTGCGAAAAACGGAGCATAGAAGATGCCACGATCGCAGCTTAATACCATTAAATACTTCATCATTGTAACCGCGATTTTGGCAACTGGCTCCTACGGATTATGGCTGACCGGCCACGACCGCATTCTGGTCGACGCCACTCAGTCAGTCATTGCGTTCGTAACCACTTACTTGCTGTGCTCAATCCTGCTTCTCGCGCTCAACGGCATTAGAAAGTCTGATGTTGCGCTCATCACCTATACCCTGACAATGATGGCGCTAAATGGGCAGATTCTGTTAGCGCAAAATGGCCTTTTGGATTACCCCTATTTTGCGACGGCAGGTTCTTCCTTCATAGGCATGCTGGCGGCAATTGCTCCGATCTATATCTCAAACGTCAGGCAAGCGGCCCAGCACCGGCGTGCAGCCGATCGTGTTTCGCGTAACAGTCTCTCGGGACTTAAGCTCGCAACAGAGATGGCTTTATCAAACCCGCCTCGCCCGTATGGAATAGACGCGCAGGACGCACGTTCGCGAATCAGCCAGAGCTGACGATGCCCATGTGGGTTTAAATGATCCCTGAGCTTGGGACTTGCAAAAGCTGCCGCGTGACGGCTCAGCGCTTAGAAGCAGTCAAATCCTTGTAGATTTGTCCCGTCTGTAAAGTGACGCGCTCAATATCAAAATACTCGATGCCCTTTAATGAAGCCTCGCGCTGTGCTGCTAAAAGGTCTGGATCGGACAGCAGCGCCAGAAGAGCGGTGGCCAAGGCGTCCGGGTCAGCGGGAGGAACGAGGTGCCCCGCATTGCCCACACTCAACATTTCTGGGATGCCATCCACATCGCTGGCTACGATCGCACACCCTTGTTCGCGGGCTTCGGGTATCACAAGTGGGCAAGGATCCTGAAGGGAGGTCAGCACAAAGATGTCCGCAGCAGCCAGATAGGGTCGCGTTTTTCTGATCATTCCCAGAAAATGGATGCGGCTTGCGTGTTCAAACTCTGCCGCGATCGCCTTATACTGATCCGCGTGCGGCCCGTCGCCTAGAATGTAGAGGTGCGCGTCCGGTTGCGTCTTCGAAACGGCGTCAAAGGCCTTTAGTAGGTATCTAATACCCTTGCGATCATGAAGTCCGCAAATCGTCATGATTGCGGGATGGTTTAGGGTCACGCCTTCTACGGGTTCGTCTTTGCGTCGGGCGACGTTTCGGGTCCCGTTTAGCACGCTCACAACTTTTTTGGCGTCAACGCCACGGCCGATCATGTTTTGAGCGACCGCT
>CAYMSY010000396.1:0-3339 GCA_964393195.1 uncultured Alcaligenaceae bacterium
CGACGAACAGCTGTTGCGGCCCCGCGGCTCACACAGCGCGCCTGAAAGGCAGAAAAACAGATTTGTCGATGCCGAAAAGTGCGGCGCGCGCGACAGCAACGCCGTCCTAGACGCGTTGCCGGCCCGATCCGGTGACCGTCACTTCGCCGCGCTCGTGCTCCACGGCTCGCAGCCGGCTCTCCGACAGCGCGCCGGCGGCTTCGAGAATCGGATAGGCCACCGAACAGAAGTGCGAGTTGATGCGTTTGAGGTCGCGCATCAGGTCGAGGGGCAGCGAACTGGTTTCGATACTCTGCACCGTGTGATCGGCCAATCGTGCCAGATGCTTGTCGTAATTCACCAGTTCCAGTTCGCGGAACTTCACCTTTTCGGCGAGCAGCGTCTGTGCATCCGCGACATCGTTGTTGATGAAAACATTCATCGCCAGACGAAGATTGGTCAGTAGTCGCCCGTGCAGGTCGCACAGCTCCTGTGTGCCTGCCTCTGAAAAATTGCGGTTGCGGTCGATGTTCTTGTGCACCACATCATTCGCGCTCTTCTCGATGATGTCGCCAACCTGTTCAAGATTGATGGTGAACGAAATGATGTCGGTCCACTTGCGGCTTTCGCGCTCGCCCATCGGCGTTCGGCTTACCTGCGTCAGGTAGAACTTCACCTGCTTGTAGAGCGAATCGACCACGTCATCAAGACGTCGGATTTCATCGGCGGACGCACGATGGTTGTCATGCATCAGACGCCCCAGCGCCATCAGCATTTGTTCCACGAAATCACCGATGCGCAGGGCCTCGCGCGCGGCGCAGGTCAGCGCCAGCGACGGCGTCGGCAACGCATGCGGGTCAAGGTGTTTGGCGCGGCTTTCGTCCTGGGCGACGGGCGCCGACGGCAGCAGGCGATGCGTCAGCTCCGCCGTTTGCCGGATCAGCGGAATGCAGAGCGCAGCGAGCCCGATGTTGAACACAAGATGAAAGGCGATGACGATCTGTGCCTCGGCAAAGCCGGAATCAGCGCCGTAGTTCGCGATGAGGCGGATGAAAGGAATCGTCAGCAGCGCCCCCGCCAGCTTGAACAGCAGATTGCCGAGCGGTACCCGGCGCACTTCGGCCGACGACTTGAGCGTCATCAGCACGGCCAGCGCACCGCTGCCGATATTGGCGCCAAGCACCAGCGGCAGCGCGGTATCGAGCCCGATCACTTGCGATGCCGTCAGCGTCGCCACCAGCAGCACGACGGCAAGGCTGGAATACGCAAGGACAGTGACGGCCGCAGCGATCACCAGATCAAGCAGCGGATCGCCGGAAATGGTCGTGAAAATGGCCTTGACGCCGACTGTTTGTGTCAACGGTCGCGCAGCGGCAACGATAAGCTGAAGCGCCAGCATCATGAGGCCCAGGCCGATGCCGACGCGACCGAGGTGCTCGGCCGACGTGCGCTGCTTCGACAGGAAGACGATCACGCCGACGAAAATCAGTAGTGGTGAAAGCCACGACAGATCACGTGACAGGAAAACCGCTGCCAGCGATGTACCGATATCCGCGCCGAGCATGATGGCGAGCGCTGGCGCCGTCGCGATCAGGCCGCTACCGGCGAAGGAGGTTGTCAGCAGCGCCGTGGCCGTGGAGCTCTGCAGCAGGCTGGTGACACCCAGCCCGGCGAGCAATGCCATGAAGCGGTTGTCGACGTTGACGGACAGGAAGCGCCGCAACTCCGCGCCGTAAACGCGAAGAATGCTGGTGCGCACGAGATACGTTCCCCACACGAGGAGCGCAATTCCGGCCAGGATGTTGAGAAGGGTCAGCATGGTGATGAACGCAGTAACGACCGGTCACGCAGCAGATGCTCAAACCCGTCGACTGTCATCACGCTGTAACACGGCTGTGATAACGAGGACATGACCGCATCATACGCCGCGTAGCGGCGAGTAGCGACGGCGCGTACCGTTTTGCGACAGTAGGCGCTAACCCGCGTTGCGTCTACGCCACTAGGCGGACGGGTTCTTGTCTCGATTAATGTGCGTCAGCGGGCAGCGCGCGATACCAGTATTCGTAGACCGTACGAAACCCGAAGCGTTCGTACGTTTGCCGCGCCGGATTGTCGGCCTTGACCTGCAGGTAGGCGACGGTGGCCCCGGTGGCCATTGCCGCGCGCAGCTGATATGCAAGCAGCGCACTGGCGTAGCCGCGGTTGCGGTGTGCCGCGGCTGTGCCAACATCAAAGATGCCGACATGATGTTCCTCGGTAATGCTGACCGAACGTGCAACGCGTTCGCCCGCGTCATCGAACATGAAGTCGGCGGAAACGTTCGCTGCAGAAAGGCGCCAGCGTTCGGCCAGCCCCGCGATCTCGCGTGGATCGTCACCACGCATCTCGCCGACCCAGCTCGCGGCAACCGACAGATCGGGCTGATTCAGGATATTGCCCGCGCACGGACGCAGGTGGTCGAATTGCACGTCAAGCAGGTTGACTGCCTGGACCAGTGCCTCGTCGTATTTCACATAACCCAGCGCATCAAGGCGATCATCAAGCTGGCTGTCGATCACAAACGGTGTGATGCGAAAGATGCAGGGCAGCGCAGCCGACGCGAATGCATTGCGCGCAGCGGCGAGATTTTTGTCAAAGTCACGGGTCGACGGATAGAAGGCATTGACGCAGCGTGATCGTTTGGCGAGTCCCGGCGACAGGCCGACACTCCATCCGTCGATCATCAATCCGCGATCAGGCCGCGACGCGTTCTGGGAAATTTCTTCGAGGCGACGGAGATTCATTGTTCGACGGATGGAGAAAACATACTTACTCAAGCCTCCCCTGCGAAGTAGGGGAGGTGCCCGAAGGGCGGAGGGGTTTGCTTTGCAGATGCATTTGCAAGCGCGACCAACCCCTCTGTCGGCGTCGCCGAAATCTCCCCTGTTGTACAGGGGAGACTTGTGATCAAGCGCACTCGAACATCATATCTTCAGAGAAGGGGTTTCGCTACGACGTGCTTTGCACCACCACGATGTTGCCACCATGTCCGCCAAGGCCATTCTGCGGATCTCGGCACGGTTGCGTCCACCCGGTGCCGTGTGCTTTTGGGCTGCCTTCATGCACGCGTTGCGAAAGCTGTACGACGGACCGTTTCGTGCAAACGTTCCATCAAAAAGGGCTTCAGGTTGAGGACTTGCACCTCGCGCACTAGCCGCACCTCTAGCGCACGCAACTTACCGGGTTTTTCGCGCCGCCCGCGTGTCATCGGGGGAGGAGGGGAAGCGCGAACGACCACTAGCCGAGCTTTGCATCTCCCACTCGCATGTGCTCTTGATTGACATGGGAGATGCTCGGTTGCGTGACCCGGTATTTGCCGGG
>CAYMSY010000397.1:0-3332 GCA_964393195.1 uncultured Alcaligenaceae bacterium
GAAACATCGCTCTCGGCCGCCAACCTGATCTGGCCCGTGTTCGTGATTGAAGGTGAGAAGCGCACCCAGGCTGTGCCTTCAATGCCCGGCGTGGAACGGGTGTCGATCGACATCCTCGTTGAACGTGCGAAAGAAGCTGCGGCGCTGGGCGTCTCTGCAATTGCGCTGTTTCCGGTAATCGAGTCTGTCAAGACACTGCTCGCGGAAGAAGCGTACAACGACAGCGGACTGATTCCTCGCGCGGTACGAGCATTGAAGGCATCGGTTCCGGACATCGGCGTCATTACCGATGTCGCACTCGATCCATACATTTCACATGGGCAGGATGGGCTCATTGATGACAGCGGCTACGTGATGAACGACGAGACGGTCGAAGTGCTCATCAAGCAGGCATTGACGCATGCGCGCGCAGGGGCAGACTTCGTGGCGCCAAGCGACATGATGGACGGTCGCATCGGCGCCATTCGTGCCGCGCTCGACGCCGACGGTCACATCCAGACCAAGATCATCGCCTACAGCGCCAAATTTGCAAGTGCGTTTTACGGTCCGTTCCGCGACGCCGTCGGTTCCGCAGCCAACCTCGGCAAAAGCAGCAAGGAAACCTATCAACTCGACTTCGCCAACAGCGACGAGGCCATCCGTGAATGTGCACTCGACGTTGACGAAGGCGCCGACATGCTCATGGTGAAACCGGGGCTGCCCTACCTTGACATCCTCACCCGCGTGAAGGATCAATTCAAGATGCCAGTCGCCGTGTATCAGGTCAGCGGCGAATACGCGATGCTCAAAGCCGCCGACGCCAACGGCTGGCTCGACTACAAAAAGTGTCTGCTGGAAACGCTCATCGCGTTCCGGCGGGCGGGCGCTAGTGCAATCCTTACCTACGGAGCGGTAGATGCGGCGCGGTTGCTACGGCAACGATAAGTGTGCTGACGGGATCTCACGGGCGCTACTTAAACAATGTGTTTAGCTGCGTGACTAACGACTCGCCGCCATCGCCTTTCTTGAAAACAAAGTCAAACAGGTATTGACCGCCTGATTTTTTCGACCAGAGTTGCCCGACCGCACGCTTTTCTACCTCGCCCGGTTCATGGCGCAAGTGCGCGCCTTTGTACTCAACGACCGCAACTCGGCCATCGACCAGTTTCACCAAAAAGTCCGGATAAAAATTCTGCCGCGATGTTGGCAGTGAAAAGCCCGGTGGATAGTCCAGATTGCGAATCCAGGTGACGACGGCAGGATGTCTGTCAATTTCGTCGGCGCACTCAAACTCCTCGCCATCGGACCTGAGATCCGCGATGGCAGGGTAGTAGTGTTTTTTGAAGCGATGACGCCCCTGATATCGCGTCAGCGGCGAAACAGGATAGTTGTGGGCGCCAAAAACGAACGCCCGGTTGTCATCCAGTTCAAGCGACCAACCCTCATCCAGCACATACTGCTTGAAGCTCACGCGGCAGGTTGCATTGCGAATGTCCTGCAGCTTTGCCAGCACCCGCTTCGCTAGCGCGAATCGGGCCTCCGCCAACTGCCCGATGGCGTGATGCTTTTCGTTGATGAGTCGCTCTACGACCCGCAGGAAGTAGGCGTAACGCTGTGATTGGGTAAGAAACGACAGATCACGAAACAGGCTGTTTTCAAGCCAGCGCGCAATGTCGGGACTTTGCAGATTCGTGCTGCCGTAGTTCATCGGCATTTGCTCCGCGTCCACACGCTGTGTACGCAGTTTTCCGCCTTCGTCGTCGTCGACAAATATCTCGAACGATTCGCCTTCGGCGACGATGTCAAAACGACCAATGTCCGTTGCGCTGTTATTTGACAGATCAAGCTCGATATCTTCGAGCACTGCTTCGCGATCAAGCAATATCAGCGGCGATTGCGGAGAATCGCGAAATGCCAGTCGCGGCAAGCTCGGAAAGGTGACGCCAGCGTGCGATGGCGACGTGGCTGAAGCCACCATTGCCTGGTGCTGCTCGATCTGCCGTTGAACGGCTTCTTTTGCGGCGCTGCCACGGACAGCGTCAACAATCTGCGTCGCTACGCCTTCAGGGATCATTCCGCGCAGCACCACTGTCGCCGACGTCGCGCCGTCGGCGCGCACCACCTCGATACCCGCAGGCAACACCGCTTTGGCGGACAGAGGGATTTCCAGCTCGCTCTCAACGCGGTTGGCAATATCGTCAATGTGGCTCGACCAATCCTTGTCCGAAAACCCGGTAGGCTGCCACTCGGTTTGCGGCACCAGCAGTGACGCGACGTCCAGTGGATCAAACCCCATGTTCTGCACGAGCTTGTCGGCCAGAATCATCGCCGCGCGGCGGGTTTTGGTTTCGCTCACGTGCGCGTAGGCGCGGTTGAGCGCCGGTTCGCTGCGCGCCTGTGCGTAAGGCATGCGCAACACGCGGCCCAGCAATTGTTCAATCGCCGTTGCGCTCGACAGGTTTTGCAGCGAGCAAAGCACGTAAGCAAACGGGCAATCCCAACCTTCGCGCAACGCCTGAACGGTAATCACATACAGAATCGGGCAGGCTGGTGAAGCAATGTCGATGTCTTCAAGCTCGCGTGTTTTTCCCCTCGCCATTGCAATCTGCTCCGGCGGCACATTCAGTTCGTTGATGAGGTGTTCGCGCAGCTTTTCCGGTGGCGCGACGCCAGTTTCGTTGGTCGCCTGAAACAACACGATGGGCCGGATGTAGCCGCGGCCGGCCTGCTGTTCGCGCTCTGCAGCGTCGGCGAGACCGCCGCGCGTGTGCAACGCCGCCAGCACAGCCTGCTCCCAGCCCTCCGTGTGCTCGGTCAGCATGATCGGCATCTTGATCATGTGCTCCGCCTGCAACTGCTGCGCGCTGACGTGAAACACCACGTTGCTGCCGGCAATCGGCGTAGCGGTGAGGTCGAGCACGGCAGACGGATTGAGCCGCGTCAGCGTCACAAACGCCTTTTCCGTCTTCGCGTTGTGCGCCTCATCGACGATCAGGATCGGCGCGTGCAGCGCCAGCCAGTTTGCCAGCGACTGCTTGGGTTTACCGACGTAGGCGGCCAGCAGTTTTGCGCGCTCCGGGTTCTCGGCAAGATCAGCCTCCGTCACCACGGCGCTGTCGATCCCCTGCAGCACACGCAGATCAGATTCCGTCTTTGACTTGAAATGATTCTCGAACGCTTCGCTGAACGCATACACACGGCGACCATCCGTGTTTTCCACGTTGAAGCTCTGCATCGTAGCGACGATCACAATCGCGCGCTGCCCCCATTCCTGCACCGGAATTTGTGCGACATCAGCCACGCGGCAGACGGTCAACCGATCACCGTACCGCTGCGCCAGCACCTGATGGTAA
>CAYMSY010000398.1:0-3324 GCA_964393195.1 uncultured Alcaligenaceae bacterium
TAACAGTCCGGCGCTCTACCAACTGAGCTATTGAGGAATCGAAGCCTTAAATTATAACCACAAACGCGAGGCACTGGCAAACGAGGAGCAACCCGGCCTGACACGGACGCGGAAGGTCCCGCCGCCCTTAGTCCTTCATGTGCGGCCAGGCGAGTTTCAGGTAATAAAACATGGACCACAGCGTAAGCACTGCGGCCACATAGAGCGCAATCGTGCCCAGCAATGGCGTTGGAATACCGGGGAAAAACGGCTCGTAGAGCAAAAGCGCAATCAGCGCGACCAGCTGTGCCGTGGTCTTCAGTTTGCCCACCCAGTTAACGGCCACGCTGCGCGACTGGCCGATTTTTGCCATCCACTCGCGGAGGGCAGAGATGGCGATTTCGCGACCGACGATGATGAATGCAAGGGAAGCGTCGGCCCGCTTCATCTGTACCAGCAGCAGCAACGCCGCAGCCACCATCAATTTGTCCGCGACCGGGTCCAGAAACGCGCCAAATGCGCTGGTCTGTCCCAGTTTTCTCGCGGCAAAGCCGTCCGCCCAGTCGGTAATGGCCGCAAATGTGAAGATCAGCGCACCGGTCCAGTTCTGCTGCGTCGGCGTCAACCAGTCATGCGGCAGGTAATAAACCCCCACAAAAGCCGGAATCAGCGCAATGCGAATCCAGGTCAGCGTGGTCGGAATATTCAGTGGCATGCCGGCATTTTGGCACGTGGCGGCTAACGCCGGCCTGACGGTCGCCCGCAGACGACGTACAACGCTCTATCGGCCCATCCACTTTTGCGCGAGCGGAAACTCGCGCGTCCGCATGCCGTGCAGCAATTCCTCAACCGTTTCGCCGGGAACGATCAGCTCCATGTTGACCGCTTTGACAAGTCCCACCTCGACCGAGTGCTTGACCCAGGCGAGCAGATGGTCGTAATAGCCCGCAACATTGAGCAGCCCGCAAAGCTTGCGGTGATAATCAAGCTGGCTCCAGGTGAGCGCTTCAAACAGCTCATCCATCGTGCCGAAGCCACCGGGCATCGCGATCACGCCGTCGGACAGGCCAAGCATCATCGCCTTGCGACTGTGCATGTCGGGCACCACGTGCATTTCGGTCAGGTTCTTGTGCTCGACTTCTAGCGCCTTCAGCGCCTCGGGGATCACACCGATCACCTCACCGCCGGCGGCCAGTGCCGCGTCTGCGACAACGCCCATCAACCCGACCCCGCCGCCACCATAAACCAGCCCGATGCCCTGCTGCGCGAGCGTACGCCCCACGGATTCGGCCGCCACCCGGTAAGCCGGGTTGTTACCCACGTTGGCACCGCAGTAAACAACGATGCGCCTGATCTGGTTTGCCACGAGCCTAGTCCTCTTTCATGCCGGAGACCTTGATGATCGCTGCCAGCCGCGCGCGCTCTTCGGCGACAAACTGGATGAACGACGCGCGCGTGCCGCCAACTGGCTCGATGCCCGAGGCCTTGAGGCGATTCGCGATTTCCGGCGTCTTCATGGCCACGTCCACCGCTGCTGCCAGCTTGTCGAGCACCTCGTTGGGCACACCGTTCGGGGCATGAATCCCGGCCCAATGCGCAATGTTGATTTCCGGGAATCCCTGCTCCGTGGCGGTAGAAAGCTGCGGATAGGCCGAGATGCGTTTGGTCCAGGTCCCGGCCAGCGCCTTCATCTTGCCGCCGGTCACTTTCGGCAGCGATACGATGCTGGCCTCCGACGTCGCCTGCACCTGACCGCCCATGATGGCCGTGGCGCTCTCATTGCCGCTCTTGTACGGCACCACCTGCAGCTTCGCGCCGTATTTGCTCTTCAGCACCTCCGCCACGAAGTGCGGTGTACTGCCGGTTCCCGCCGTTGCGAAATTGAATCCGTCGGGGCTTTTCTTTGAGGCATCGACGAACTCACGCAGATTGCCATACGTGGCTTTCGGCGGCGCCACGATGATCGAAGGCGACAGCGCAATCATGGCGGCAGGCACCAGATCAGTTTCCTTGTACGGCATCGACTTCTTGATCATGTGATTCGAGATCACGCCCGCCGCACTGATCAGGAACGTATAACCATCCGCCGGGCTCTTCGCGACCAGCTCGGCGCCGAGCGTGCCCCCGGCACCGGGTTTGTTGTCGATGACGATCGCCTGACCCAGAACCTTCGACGCGCCTTCGGCCGCTGCACGTGCCATCAGATCATTGGCACCGCCGGCCGTAAACGGAACCACAAAGCGGATGGGTTTGTTGGGCCATGCCTGGGCGTGGACCAATGACACGGCGAGTAAGGCGCCACCGAATGCGGTCGCACGACGGAGAATATTTTTCATGTGATGGACGTAACCGGAAAACGACGAATGCTCAATTCAATCATGCGCTGCGTTTCCGGGCCCAGCGATGGGTCATTCGCGAGCGTCGCGAGCGCAAACCACCGGCAATCGTGCGACTCCTCGACATTGAGTCGCATCTGGCCGCCGGTACCAGCCTCCATATCGGCCACAAACAGGAAACGCAGGTCATGGTGCCAATGCGCCGGTTCGTCCTTCCGTGCAGGAATCCCGTGCACATCGACGTCGAACAGCTCCGCATCGTCCGGCTGCGGCAGGAATCGCGTCAAGCCCGTCTCTTCCTCAAGCTCGCGGCGTGCGGCATCACGCCAGGACGTATCGGTATCGTCGATATGCCCGCCGGGCTGAAGCCAGCGGTCGAGCTTGCGGTGATGAATCATCGCGACGTGCGTGCAGGTGCGATCCAATACCCAGGCAGAAGCCGTGAGGTGCCCCTCGGTCGTGCTGCGGCTCCAGGGGCGTGGTACTCGATTGAGAAAATCCCGCGTGCTGGCAGCGTTGCGCTGCGCATCGGCGGAGGCTGACACCGATTCGAACCGGGTCAGCAAAATCCGCAACACATTGATCTGATCGGCGTTCATGGCGTTGATCGTAGCCGCGATCGGTCGCGACCGGCCATGATTGGCCGCAACGCGACGCAATCGCTGAAGAGAACGCTAGGCTGAAACCGGCTGCGCCTGATTCGCGTACCAGCGGGCCGACAAAACGTAACCGAGGCGGCTGAGAATCAGTGCGGTCAGCGCGAAAGCAATCAGGCCGACGTATTCGCCTGACACAATCCAGCCGCCGCCGACGGTGGCCGACGTGCAAACCAGATTCGCTGACGCCATGCCGGTGTAATGCATCGCGCAAACCGAAAGCGCCATCACAAATGCTGCCACGATTTTTTGCGTTCCGCGCTGAATATTGAACGCAAGCCACAGCGCCGCTGCGGCCGCAACGATCGCGATGGCCACTGAGTAGGCAACGATGGTCGTATCAAACTGCATCG
>CAYMSY010000399.1:0-3320 GCA_964393195.1 uncultured Alcaligenaceae bacterium
CGAGGTTGATCTGACCCTGGATCTGGTTTTCCCACAGCGGCGAATTCGAATCCTCGAAGTCGGTCATGTAGCTGTCGGCGCCCGAGTTGAACGCGTTGATCACCATCTTGGCCTCGACCGGACCGGTGATTTCCACGCGACGGCATTCCAGCGCCTTGGGCAGGGGTGCAACCTTCCAGTCACCTTCGCGAATGTGTTTGGTTTCTGCCAGAAAGTCCGGGCGCTCACCGGCATCAAGGCGCTTCGCACGCTCGACGCGTGCAGCGAGGAGCTGCTGGCGGCTCGGCTCGAAGTCGCGATGCAGTTTGGCGACCAGCGCCATCGCCTCCGGTGTCAGGATGGTGGCAAAGTCAGCGGTGATCGGCGCATTGATTTGAATGCCAGGGCCGTAGGAAGGTGTGCTCATGGGAAGATGATAGGTATGACAAACGTAGCCGGAGGCGCAGACTTGCAGCCATCCGGCACGGGGTTGATAGGAAGCCGGGGAAACGTTGATTGCTGGAAACGGATCGCGCGTCCAGTCAATCGGGAATTCGTACCGCATTTTAGCGCGGCGCACGATTGCCCGCTGCGGCCTGCGTACCGGTCCCGATGCAGACATAACCATCCGGCAGGCGCGCACAATTCTGGCGCGTCGCAGTGGCCGCCACGATGTCGCACCAACGGTGAGCGCGGTAGACTGTCGCGTTACGCAGCAGACCGCTGAATGTCTCCATCTCTTGCATCCCGTACTCCGAATCCGTGTCCGCCGAGTTTCCCCACATCACCCTCGAAGAGCTGCAGCGACTGACTGATGAAGTCCCGGTGATGCTTGCCTGCTACGACGCCAAGACCCAGCGCTGCCTTTACGCCAATTCTCACTACGCCAGCCTCGGTGATATGACATCCGAACAGGCGATCGGCAAGACTTTCTCGGAGATTATCGGCGCCGAAGCAACCGCGCGAATCCAGCCGGCGGTAGAACGGGTTCTCAACGAACGGGTCACTGTCACCTACTCGCGCTCGCTGATCACCCCGAAAGGCCGCGAACGGTGGATCGAAGTCAGCCTGATACCGTGGGGATCGCCGGAAGTGGAGCGTACTTTCGTGATGATCTCGGACATTTCGAAGCACCGGCGCGCCGAGATGGAGAACCGCAGGAGCAGCGAGCGCCTGCGCAAGTTCATGGCGGCGAGTGTTGAGGGAATCGCCTTCCATGTCGACGGCATCATTACCGATGTCAACCCGCCGTTGCTGCGCATGCTGGGATATTTCGCATCGGAAATGGTCGGCCACACCACGCTTGAATTTGTCCCGTTGTCGGAACAGGCCAAAGTCAGGCAGGTCATGAGTTCCGGCGAAGAGCTCTCGTATGAAAGTTACGCACAGCGCAAGGACGGGCGTGTCTTGCCGGTTGAATACAGCGTGCGTGACTTCGACTGGGAAGGAAAAAAACAGCGGCTGATCATCGTGCGCGATCTGACCGAGCGGCGCGCTGCAGAGGAACGCATCCGGTTTCTCGCACTGCACGACTCGCTGACCGGCCTGCCAAATCGGGCCCAGCTTGACGAGCGGCTGAACTACCTCATCGGCACGGCGCATGAACACGAAGCTGAATTCGCTGTCCTGTTCATCGACCTTGATCAGTTGAAACGCGTCAACGACTCGCTCGGTCACAGTTTTGGCGACGTGTTGCTCTCGGGTGTTGCCGAGCGACTGCTTGAATTTTGCGAGAACGCCGGTTCGACGGGCAGAAAGCCCTGGCTGGCCAGGCTCGGCGGCGACGAATTTGTCATTGTGTTGGCCGAGGGTGATCGTCTTCGCATCGAGGCCTTCAGCCGGGCCTTGCAGACAACACTGCAGACCCCCATTGATGCCCACAGCCGCAAGATTCGCGTCACGGCATCGGTTGGCATTGCCCTCTTCCCGCAGGACGGGGACACACCCTCGCAACTCCTCAAGAACGCCGATGCCGCGATGTACATGGCGAAGGCGGCCGGCCGCGACACCACCCGCTTCTTCGATCAGTCGATTGCGCAGGCAGCGGATCGCGCGCTGGTGATTGAGGAAGAACTTGATCACGCGCTGCAGAACGATGAGTTTGAGCTTTATTACCAGCCCGAGGTTTCGGCCGATGGCAAGCAACTGCTCGGCGTTGAGGCGCTCATTCGATGGCAGCATGGCAAACGTGGCCTGCTCGGCCCCGACGAGTTCATTCCGATTGCCGAAGGCTTGCATCTCATCCAGCCGATCGGACAGTGGGTGCTCGACAATGCCCTGGCGCAAGTGCCGGGCTGGCGTCAGCTCGGCTGGAAAGACGCCCGCGTCTCGGTCAATCTGTCGAGCAACCAGTTCCGGGCGCCCGGTTTTACCGACGCCGTGCTGCGTTCGCTGGCGCGCCTCGGACTGACCGGTGACTGCCTCGAACTTGAGGTCACCGAGCGCATGCTGATGGGCGACGACGCCACCGTGCTGAGCTCACTTGCCACGCTACGACAGGCTGGCATTACGTTCGCGATTGATGATTTCGGTACCGGTTTTTCATCGCTGTCGCGGCTACGCACACTGCCCATCGAAAAACTCAAGATCGACCAGAGTTTCATTCTGGAGCTGCCGGATTCACTGAGCTCCGTCGCCATCGTCAACTCGATTCTGGAACTGGCGCAGGGTCTCTCCCTGACGGCCGTGGCCGAAGGCGTAGAGACCAAAGAGCAGCGCCAATGTCTCGAATCGCTTGGTTGCCGCGCCATGCAGGGATTCCTGTTCGCGCACCCGATGCCAGCGGCAGCATTCAGCCTTTGGCTGAAGGATCTGCTCCGGCACGGCTCCGGCGCTACTCAGGCGTAGCGGCTACCTCGTTGGCGCGCGCAAGGGCGGCGATGCGGCGCCCTTCATTGAGCACATACAGGCCGCTCGCGAGAATCACCAGCATGCCGAGCAGCGTGAAGCCGTCTGGCAGATTGTCGTAAATCAGCCAGCCATAAAACGTCGCCACCAGAAGCTGCACGTACATGAATGGCGCCAAAGTCGTTGCATCGGCCTTCGAATATGCCTTGATCATGCACCAGTGGCCGATCGATCCGAAAATTCCGAGCATCGGCAGGATGATCCACTCGGCCAGGTTCACCGGCATGCGTGCGGTAGCGGGCGCAAGCACGGTGAGTGCCAGCGCTCCGATGGCGTTGGCATGAAAAAGCAGGGCGAGCGAATCCACCTCGCCCGCAACTTTGCGCGTGAGCACGAGATACAGCGAGTAGAACGCGGCGGATCCAAGTGCTGCGATCGCACCGATGCCGGGATTGGACAATCCGGGCCGTAGCGCGATCAGCACGCCGATGAAA
>CAYMSY010000400.1:0-3309 GCA_964393195.1 uncultured Alcaligenaceae bacterium
AGCATTCCCCGAAGTTGACAAGATATTCGCGAAGATTGGTACGGCGGAGGTAGCGACCGATCCGATGCCACCGAACGTTGCGGACAATTTCGTGATGCTCAAGCCGCAATCGGAGTGGCCTGATCCCAAGCGCAGCAAAGCGGATCTGGTGGCCGCCATTCAAGCGGCGGTAGAAAAGCTGCCGGGCAACAACTATGAGTTCACCCAGCCCATTCAAATGCGCTTCAACGAACTCATCTCGGGCGTTCGCAGCGATGTGGCCGTCAAAGTCTTTGGTGACGAAATGGATGTCATGAACCAGACCGCTGGGCAAATATCAAAAGTGATCGGCGGCATTGCGGGTGCCAAGGATGTCAAGGTCGAACAGACCACCGGATTACCGATGCTCACGGTGAATATTGATCGCGCAAAAATCGCGCGGCTCGGACTCAATGTCAACGACGTGCAGGACGCGTTGTCGATTGCGGTTGGCGGTCGCGAGGCGGGTCTGCTGTTTCAGGGGGATCGTCGTTTCGATGTGATCGTGCGCCTCCCGGAAAACCTGCGTACCAACCTGGAATCGATCAAGCAAATCCCGATCCGGTTGCCGATAGTCGAAGGCGCGCGCGCGAGCTATGTGCTGTTGGGTGAAGTCGCGAAGTTTGACATCGCACCCGGCCCGAACCAGATCAGCCGGGAGAACGGCAAGCGCCGGGTGGTTGTGACGGCCAACGTGCGTGATCGCGACATCGGTTCGTTCGTCGCCGAGGCGCAACGGGCGCTTGATCAACAGGTGAAAGTGCCCATCGGTTACTGGACGCCCTGGGGAGGCACGTTCGAGCAATTGCAGTCGGCAAAGAAGCGGCTTGAAATTGTTGTGCCAGTCGCGCTGCTGTTGGTGTTTGTATTGCTGTTCGCGATGTTCGGCAATGTGAAGGATGGTTTACTGGTGTTCACCGGTATTCCGTTTGCGCTCACGGGCGGCATCCTCGCGCTGTGGCTGCGCGGCATCCCGTTGTCGATTTCTGCGGCGATTGGCTTCATTGCGCTATGTGGCGTCGCCGTACTTAACGGGCTGGTGATGATCTCCTGCATCCGCAGTTTGCGCGAAGACGGTATGGGCTTGGATGAGGCGATCAACGAAGGTGCGCTGACACGGCTTCGCCCCGTGCTGATGACGGCGTTGGTGGCTTCGCTTGGATTTATTCCGATGGCCATTGCCACCGGCACCGGTGCCGAGGTGCAACGCCCGTTAGCAACCGTGGTCATTGGCGGCATCTTGTCGTCGACATTGCTCACGCTGCTGGTGCTGCCGTTGTTGTATCGCCTCGCTCACAAACCTGACGAAGCCACACTCGATGTCAGCGCTGATCCGCCCCACCCGCTGGCAACCGCCGAACTGAAAGCCGCAAAACCATGAGCACCGAACACGCCCACGCCATTCCGGCTAATCAGAACGAGCGTTCGCTGTGGTGGGCGCTCGGGCTGACATCCAGCTTTTTACTGGCAGAAGTGGTAGCGGGCCTGTTGCTCAATAGCCTTGCCCTGCTGGCCGACGCTGCGCATATGTTCACCGACGCGGCGGCGTTGGCAGTGGCGTTGGCGGCGGTGCGGATCGCGCGTCGCCCGGCGGATGCGAAGCGCACCTTCGGCTATCACCGCTTCGAAATTTTGGCGGCGGCTTTCAATGCCTTGCTGTTGTTTGGCGTAGCGATTTACATCCTCTACGAGGCTTATCAACGCTTTCGCAACCCGGCGGCGGTGGAGTCAACCGGAATGATGGTGGTCGCGGCCATTGGCCTCGTCGTCAATCTGATCAGCATGCGGATACTGTCGAGCGGCAAGGACAGCAGTCTAAACATGAAAGGGGCGTACCTCGAAGTCTGGAGCGACATGCTTGGCTCTATTGGGGTGATCGCAGCGGCCTTGGTTATCAAGTTCAGTGGTTGGACGTGGGTCGATGCCGTGGTTGCAGTCGGTATCGGCTTGTGGGTTCTACCCCGCACCTGGCAACTGCTCAAAGAGAGCATGAACATCCTGCTGGAAGGCGTGCCAGACGGTGTGGACGTTGCGGCGGTTGGCGAATTGATCACGAGCACACCCGGCGTTGTGAGCGTGCATGACCTGCACATCTGGGCGCTGACCAGTGGCAAAACCAGTCTGACGGCGCATGTGGTGCATGACGCGGCGAGCGCACCCGGCGCGCTCATCGATGCGATCAAGATCAAGCTCGCCGATCAATTCAAGGTCTTTCATACGACGTTGCAACTGGAGATCAAGCCGTGCGAACACACCGAAGATGGTTGCAACTTTATTGATCCACGCTCACCCGTCGTTACGCAATAACGGTGAATCACCAGCGGACGTTCGTTGCGCTGGTACCGCTTACGCTGCTTTTTTACTCACCCGAAAGGAAACATCATGAAACAGAAATTACGACACATTGCCCTTGCACTGGCATTCACCCTGGTTGCCGCGCCGACCGCATTTGCAGCAGGCGGACACGGCGATGATCACAAGCCCAAGTTCGGCGGGATCGTATCGGAAGGCAAGGCCTTCGATGCCGAACTGGTGGCGAAACCCGATCTCATCACGGTGTATTTGAGTGACCATGGCAAGCCGATGTCCGCCAAAGGTGCCAAAGGAAAAATTACGCTTCTGAGCGGCACTGACAAAGTGGAGGCTGATCTTGCACCCGTCGGCGACACCAAGCTGGAGGCCAAAGGCAAGTTCAACGTCGCAGCTGGCACCAAAGCGGTGGTTGTGATCACACCGGAAGGCAAGTCGGCCAGCACGCTGCGATTTACGATCAAGTAGCTCGCTAAAGCGTATTCGATGAACTGCGTCGCAGAGGCTTTGCCTCTGCGCAATAGCCCACAGCGACGCGGTCAGCTTATTTGTTAAAGCCTTGTTATGTCTGGGTTAGAGGCAATGATTTGAGAAAGTCGACTTATTAAAAATTCTATCCGAGCCCAAGCAAAGCTTGGGTTTCAGTTAGAAGCTGTTTTCGATGCTGGCTGAATCAGCGTGGACCGTACGGCCTGTGCGTTTGATTGGATTTGCGTTGATTTGTTGTTTCGAATCGTCTGCGTCAGCGACGATTCGCCAGCATGGGCAACCACAGGAACTTTACGGCGGCAGCTAAATCTCAGCTAGACTTCAGTCTGAAACCATGAATTTTTTCCGCCATTTCCGCCGTCCCCTTTTGCTGCTACTGAGCCTGACGTTCAGCATGCAGGCGATGGCTGTTGCTTCGCTCGGCGCGTGTCATCGGGCAAAAGCGCTCGCATTGGCGGAAGCAAGCGTTACTGCGCCGCATCAAGGCCATGG